>DATCOK010000587.1:0-2867 GCA_036564765.1 Candidatus Acidiferrum sp.
AGGACATTAATATTTAGTAATAAACAGGACAGTCACTAGTGTGTAAATCGTAGCGCCGCGACTTAACCATGCACAATTCGTACCAACGTCCGCGCTAAACAAGCCCCAGAAGGTTTCTTAGCAAATCAACAATTCCCGCAAGAGCGTTCCTGTAGGGAAATAAGTCTGAACCCGAATTGTTTGGCGCTATCGGGCCTCTCACGATGGCTCAGACGTCCGTCTAGATCACGTTTAACGAACGCAATTTGAAGAGGAGCCTCATGCGTAAGGTAATGGTTTCCAAATTCCCAGCGGTCAGGACGTCGTCAATTCTCGCTTTTCTCTTGATCCTGGTTTTTGCCGGCCGCGGCCGTGAACAGGTCCCCGTCTCGGTGCCTCTTGTTGTCAGCGTCTCCCCGGCCAACGCCGCAACCTCCGTTCCAGTCGCCTCCTCGGTTACCGCGACATTCAACAAAGCCATAAATCCTACTTCTCTTAACACCACCTCGTTCACGCTCACAGGACCAGCAGGTGCAGCCGTGACTGGGACCGTCGCCTATTCGGGGACCACCGCGACGTTTATCCCCACAACGATGCTGGCCGCTAGTTCCGTCTACACCGCCACGATAAGTACGGGCGTCACTGACACCATCGGCACCACTCTCGCCAGCAATTTTGTGTGGACTTTCACGACCGGAATAATTCCTACCGTGATTTCCACGAATCCTCTCTAGTCTTTCCTATCCGCCGTACGTCGATCTCGCGGTGGTGGGAGGCACAAAATATTTTCACGTGGTGACAGCCCTAAATGCGCAAGGCCAAGAGTCGAGTTATTCCAGCGAAGCCTCCGCAATCATTCCGAATTGATTCGCGCGCGGCGATCGAGACGGACGAATACGGTGCAGCGTGGCTAGTAACGCGGGTGCCCCTAGCGCATAGCGGCGATAAACCTCGGGAAATCGGCGCGCTCGTTTCGACGGGATCGTTGCAGGTTTCCGATTTCGTACAAATGACCACGATGGAAAAAAGAGTAGCGCCGGAATTGTTGGGCGGCCTATCGAACAAGGAAATCGCCAGCGGGTTTCATTTGACGGAGCGGGCGATCAAATCGCATTGTTCGAATCTTTATAAAAAATTCCGGGTCCGGAGTCGCAAAGAATTCGTTTTCCTCATGCTCATGCACAAGCGGCCCCCGCGCCACATCTTCCTTCCTGAATCGCGTAGAACCCCGTAGTACCTCAATAGAAACAGGTCCGGTACCTCCGTTCGTTTACCGCGTCGGCGGCCACCTTCACTTTCGTGTCTGGAGGCAAGGCCAATGAAAAAACATGAGATCGAAATCGGCGGGAAGTGCGTCGCGAAGTATCCGGCAACCTGGTGGTGGTGCAGATCACGAAAGAATCCGTGTACGGCGGACGGGACGCGCGGAACGTCGAGACGGGGCGCGATGTGCGAATCAAGACGGCGGCGCGTCTCCGTCGCGTGATTCGCCCCCGGTGGCGATCGATAAAACGAAAGACGGCGCGGGTTGCTCTAGGTGCGGAAAGACGGTCACGGAGCGGGAGTGCTCCAGTGGGCAGACGGATTGCTGTAAAGCGGACGTGATCGCGAAAGAGAAATAACGAGCGTGCATATTCTTTCGCGTGTGTTTCTGGCACGGCTGTACCCGCCACGTCAAGGTGCCAAAAACAACGCTGGTTGTGCAAGGTTTCGTTGCGCATCTGGCCGGTGGTGGACGCTCGGATCGGCATAAGCACGCGGCCAGCGGGCCCGGATAAAAGTTCAACGTTTGTGACAGGTTTCGCAGGCGGTTTTGGCTTGATTCATCTCATGGCAGCTGAGGCAACTGTACATGGTCACCACGCTGGTGACTTCGGACATGGCGGCCATTTGCGGAACATCGCCGTGGCATGTTTCACATTTTACGCCGGAGGCGAGGTGCGCGCGATGGGTCCAGGCGACTCCGGGAAGCACTTTGTAGACGCGTACCCAAGGAATCTCCTGATTGGATGCGGAAAAGCTGGCGAGCTTTTGTATGGAAGGTTTGTCTTTGGCAATGGTGACGTGGCACTGCATGCATTTGGCGGTGGCCGGGAAGGTCATCAATTTGCCGGGTTCCGGATTGGTGTGGCACTCCTGGCACTTCAGGCCGAAGGCGAGGTGCTGCTTGTGGCTGTAGGGCAGCGGCTGTTCTGGAGCGGGATGCGGGCTCGGATTATCGGGGACCATGTGTTTGGCGGAGAGTGCGCCAGTGTGGGCGGAGGCTGCGCGAGTGGAAAGTTTTTTGGGTGATGACGCGGACGGCTGGTCGTCCGCGGGCAATTGTTGCGCGGTGAGGTTGGCGCCGAGGGCCAAGAGGATCGCGGCGAGGGTGAGCAAGCCGGTAGTGAGTGCGGTGATCCGTTTTCTTCGCAAGGTCTGACCTCCGGTGCAGGATTTACTCACGCCTTTTTCAGAACCTCTTCGAGGCTGGTGCCGAAATCCTTGAGCATCACGCGCGCGGCGTTGCGTCCGGGGCCGCCGGTGACAGAGCCGCCGGGATGCGTGGTGGCGCCGGTCTGGTAGAGACCGGGAATGGGCATGTTGTGATGCGCCCAACCGAGCATGGGACGCATGGCGCCCGACTGCGAAATAGTTTGCGCGCCGGCGTGGGCGCTGCCGTGCCAGAAATGCGGATTCATGCGCTCGAGATCGAGCGGACTTTCGATGAAGCGGGCGAGAATTTTATCGTCGGTAAGATTGGGAGCGTAGCGGCGCAGGAATTGCAGGTTGGCGTCGGAGACTTCTTTTTTTATTTCGTCCCAGTGTTGCGGGCCTTCTTTTAATTCGTAGGGCTGCCAGCCGATGACTTTTATGGTGTGCAGGCCTTCGGGAGCGCGGCTGGGATC
>DATCOK010000588.1:0-2602 GCA_036564765.1 Candidatus Acidiferrum sp.
ACAGTGTACCCGCCGAAGTTTTCTTCCAGCTTCCGCGACGAAGTTCCGATCCCGCCTTTGAATTCGTTGCACACCATCCCCGTGCCGCCGCCCACGTTTCCTTCCGGCACGGATCCCGAAGCCGCCGAATCGATCGCGTGAAAGGCATCCTCGGCCTTCACGTGAAATCCGTTAATGTCATTCAGCCAACCGTCCCACGTCTCTGCCACCACCGGCAGCGACCACCAATAGCCCGCCGGGTCCGGTTGCCCGTGCGCCACCCGCCACTGAATCACCGCATCGCGCACCACCCCCACACTGTGCGTATTCGTGATCATCACCGGTCCTTCCAGGAATCCCGACTCCTCCACCCATGTCGTTCCCGTCATTTCTCCATTGCCGTTTTCCGTGAACCACCCCGCAAACACCGGATCGCTCATCGAGCGCGGCCCACGCGGCAAAATCGCGGTAACTCCGGTCCGCACCGGCCCTTTTCCAATCTGCAATTTCCCTTCGCCGGAGATCAGCGTGGTGTGGCCGACCGCAACTCCGGCCACATCGGTAATGGCATTCAGCGGCCCAGGTGTTCCATCAAACGGCACCCCCAAATCTCGCGCGCGCGGCTTCGCGACATTCAGTTCGGACGTCTTGGGCTGCGCACTTTCCTGCGCTCGCAAACAAACTGCACCAAACAGTCCTGCCGCAAAAGCTACAACTGAAAGGCGCCTTACCTTCGTGATCATAAAATTTGCTCTCCGTCGCCACATTTCCAGGCCGAACACTACTGCACCGCTTGATGAAAAAGAAAGACGCGTCCCGAACGAAGCTGCGCAGAACACATTGCACCGCAGGGAAATTAACCAGGAAACACTTTTGCCAGCCCCAACCACAGCGCTGCCGCAATGCCTGCCGACTCTTTCGCATTCAAAATAAACGGCGGCGCCAGCAAAACGTGATCACCGCGCAATCCGTCCACGCATCCTTGCGTGGGATAAACAAGCACGTTCTCCGCCAGCACTGCCTGCCGAATCTTCTCCGCGATATCTTCGCCGGGAGGAAACGGTTCGCGTGTCGCCTTATCCTTCACAAACTCCACGCCGACCAGCAACCCTAGCCCGCGAACATCGCCAACCTGCGGATGCTGTAGCAACGCCTGCAGATCCCGCCGCAATGTTTCCGCCGCCGGCGTGACCCGTTCAAATAAATCATGCGCCTCCAGATAATCCAGCACCGCATTCCCCGCCGCCGTCGCCACCGGATGCGCTTGGTACGTAAATCCATGTTGAAAAATTCCCGACCCGCGTTCGAACGCTTCCGCCACCCGCTCCGAAACCAGCACCGCCCCCAGCGGCGCATACCCGCTCGCAATTCCCTTACCCACCAGAATAATGTCCGGCTCCGCTCCCCAATGCTCGACCGCAAATGCTTTTCCCGTACGCCCCATGCCCGACATAATTTCGTCGGCGATCAGTAGAATTCCATGTTCACGGCAAATCTCCGCGATACGCTCCACATATCCGTCGCTCGGCACCGCCGCGCCCAGCGTCGCTCCCACCACCGGCTCAAAAATAAACGCCGCCGAATTTTTGCCCGCCGGTCCATCCAGAAATTTCGCTAACTCCTCCGCGCATGCAACTCCATATTTCCTGTCTCGCACATCCGTTCCCGCGTGATACGGAAAACACGGCTCAATATGCCCCCACTCCGCTAGCAGCGGCTGATACGCCACGCGCCGCGCCACATTTCCGCTGACCGCCATCGCCCCCAGCGTGCTCCCGTGATAACTCTGCCGCCGCGAAACCACTCCGTAACGTTGCGGCTGCCCGGCCTCCAGCTGAAACTGTCGCGCCAACTTAAGCGCCGTTTCCGTAGCTTCCGATCCACCCGAGGTGAAGTACACGCGCCCGCCGCGAAAATTTGTGGGCGCCAGCTGCAACAATCGCTCCGCAAGTTTTTCCGCCGGCTCCGAATGAAACTGCGAAGTATGCGCGAACGCCAGCCGCGCTGCTTGCTCCGCCATCGCTTGCCCGATCTCCGCGACGCCGTGCCCGATACTCACCACCGCCGCCTGCCCCGCCCCATCCAGGAACCGCCGCCCGTCCGCGGAGATAAGCCAGCAGCCTTCCCCGCGCACCGCCACCGGATACTCTTTGCGAAAATTCCGCGAAAACAAACTCGAATGTTTTTCCATGGAAGTCGTCGCAAATTGTAGCAGAGCCAACCCCGCCAAAATCAGCGCCCACTAGCTCAAAGCTCCACAGCAATCCAGATCGCTTCGAACACTGTGCTAACCTTGCGGCGATTTTGTTACATCAGCACTTAAACCAAAACGCGCTTAGGTAACTTTCTCAGTGTATCCACCGGAGCCGCATTGACCGAAAACCCCGGCCTGATCCGCACCATTGGCCGCTGGAGCCTCACCGCCCTCATCGTGAACTCCATCATCGGCGGCGGCATTTTCGGCCTGCCCAGCGTAGTCGCCGGCCGCCTGGGAAAATTTGCCACCCTCGGCTACCTCCTCGCCGCCGCGGGCATCGCCCTCGTGGCCGCTTGCCTCAGCGAAGTCGCCTCCCAATTCCGCGAAACCGGCGGTCCCTATCTCTACGCCCGCACCGCCCTAGGC
>DATCOK010000589.1:0-9893 GCA_036564765.1 Candidatus Acidiferrum sp.
GATTACGCTGGGGCGCAATGGGAAACGGGAGCATTTGCTGGCGTCCGAACAGGTACTGCGGCAGAAAAATGTGGAGTTTCATGCGTCGGATCGCGGCGGGGACATTACTTATCACGGGCCGGGACAGGTGGTCGGCTACCCAATTCTAAATCTCGCGGAGATTCGGCGGGATGTAGGCTGGTATGTGAGGATGCTGGAAGAAATCATGATTCGCGCCACGGCGGACTTTGGGATTGCGGCGGAACGGGTGCCGGGGAAAACGGGAATCTGGGTGCGGGGCGAGGCGGCAAAGGGCGGCGCGGAAGAAAAACTGGGAGCCATCGGAGTGCATTTGAGCCGGTGGGTTACCTCGCACGGGCTCGCCTACAATGTGTCTACGGACCTGCGCTATTTTGATTTGATTGTGCCGTGCGGGATTAGCGGACGGAAAGCGACTTCTCTCGAGAAGATTCTGGAGCGGGCGGTTAAGGGCGTGGAAGTGACGCCGCAATTGGTAAAACATTTTGGCGAAGTGTTTGGGTTCGAGATGCGTGAAGTTTCGCGTGCTGAATTGTTGGAGCGGTTGGCAGCGGCGGTGGCGCGCGGCAATGAAACAAGCGTAGAAGCGGTTGCAGCAGTTTCGTAGGGATTGTTTGTGGAGCAGGGAGCGCGGATGAATAAGGAATTGAGCCGACAGCAGTACCTGGATCTTTACTACTACATGCGGCTGAACCGCGCGGTGGAAGACACCATGGTGAAGCTGTTCCGCCAGAACAAGATTGTGGGCGGACTGTATTCGAGCGAGGGGCAGGAAGCGATTTCGGTGGGGACTTCCTACGCGCTGGAGAAGAAGGATTGGCTGGCGCCGATGATTCGCAACATCGGGGCGCTGCTGGTGAAAGGCGTGCCGCCGCGGGATATCTTCACACAGCACATGGCGAAATATTCTTCGCCGACGCGCGGCAAGGACGGCACCAGCCATTTCGGTGACCTGGAAAAGCTGCACATTGTGTCACCGATTTCCATGCTGGGCGATCTGATCCCGGTGATGACCGGAGTGGCCATGGCGGGGCGGTACCTGGGGCAGAAGATCGTGTCCATGACTTGGATCGGCGACGGGGGAAGTTCGACCGGCGTGTTTCATGAGGGATTGAATTTCGCGGCGTCACAGAAGGCGCCGTTTGTATTGATCCTCGAGAATAATCAGTGGGCGTATTCGACCCCCGTGAAGCGGCAGGTGCCAGTGAAGGATCTGGCGGACCGCGCGAAAGCGTATGGCATTCCGAGTTACATCGTGGATGGTAACGACGTGGTGGCGGTGTACACCACCGCGAGAGAAGCGGTGGAGCGCGCGCGGGCCGGCGAAGGACCGATTCTGATCGAGGCGAAATCGATGCGCATGCGCGGGCACGCGCAGCACGATCCGGCGGAGTATGTGCCGAAGGATATGTTCGAGTACTGGAAGGCGCGCGATCCGATTTTGCTGTACGAGAAATATTTGACCGGCGCGAAGTTGTTGGACGACAAGAGCAAAAAGGAAGTGGACGCCCGCATCGAGACGCTGCTGAACAAGGAGCGCGACTTTGCGGAGAGTTCACCGATGCCGCCTCCAGAATTTGCCGCGGAAGGCGTGTACTGTACGGGTGATGAGTGCCACAAAATTGCGCCCAAGTGGGAGCGCGACAAGAAGGAAGTGATGCCGCCGAAATCGTGCATCGCGGCGGTATGGACGGTGGAAGGATTTGGCGAAGGCAAAGGATCGGGCGGGAAAAATGCGCCGATTCATTTTGGAGATACTACGCCGGCCAGCGCGGAACTGGGTGATAACGAGAGCAAGCTAGCGCCGAAGAGCCCGGCGAAAACGGTGCAAGAAAAAACGCCGGGCGCGAATGGAAAAGGCAAAGCCCCCGCTTCGCAGCCCAGTGCGAATGCAAAAATCAAAAATGGCGTGAAGGACGTCGCGAAGAATGGAGCAGCGCGTAAAGCTGCCGTGTCCACGCCGCCGCCAAGCCACTCGGGCAAGAAGCCCGCGTCTGTGCCGCAGGGGAAGAGGAGATAACCATGGCCGATTCCCAGGGAGCAGCGGTGGCAGAAAAATCCAAAGCGAATGGCGCGGCGGAGGGCGTGGGGCCGGTTACGTTTCTGGAAGCCATCAAGCAGGCGATGTTTGAAGAGATGGAGCGCGACCCGGCGGTGGTGCTGCTGGGCGAAGACGTCGGAGTTTACGGCGGCGCATTCAAGACCAGCGAAGGATTGCTGCAGCGCTTTGGATGGGAACGGGTAATCGACACGCCCATCAGCGAGAGCGCGATCATCGGGGCGGCTTGCGGGATGAGTTACCTGGGACTGCGGCCGATTGCGGAGATGCAGTTCATCGATTTCATCGCCTGCTGCTTCAATCAACTGACGAATTTCGTGGCCAAGGGGCATTACTTGTGGAACGCGCCGGCGCCGATTGTGGTGCGTGGCCCTTCGGGCGGCGGCGTGCATGGTGGGCCGTTTCACTCCGCGAATCCGGAAATGTATTTCGTACACACGCCGGGGCTGAAGGTTGTCTATCCGTCCACGCCGTACGACGCCAAGGGACTGTTGAAGGCGGCCATACGCGACAATAATCCGGTGCTCTTTTTCGAGCACAAGTACCTGTACCGGCGCATCAAGGAAGAGCTGCCCTTGGGCGATTACACCGTGCCGATCGGGAAGGCCATCGTGCGGCGCCCGGGTAAGCACCTGACCATTATTTCTTACGCGGCGATGATGCATACTTCGCTGGAGGCCGCGGAAGCGCTGGCCAAGGAAGACATCGAAGCGGAGGTGATCGACCTGCGCACGCTGCTGCCGCTGGATGAAGAGACCATTCTGCAATCGGTGAAGAAAACCAACCGGTGCCTGGTGGTGCATGAAGATACCAAGACCGGCGGGATCGCGGGAGAGATTGCGGCCGTGCTGTGCGAGAAGGCTTTTGGGTATCTGGACGGACCGTTGCTGCGGGTGACCGCGCTGGACACGCCGGTGCCGTATTCGCCGCCGCTGGAAGAATATTTTTTGCCGAACGCGAAGAAGGTTTTTGACGCGGCGAAGGAACTGGCGCGGTACTGAGCGAGCGGTGAAGAGAGTTTTGCTGAAATTGGAGCGCCCTTGCAGCTGTCGTTCTCGCAGGGAAATCGTTTGCGTTTTGTGAGGAGAGGGACATGGCCGTAGACATCGTAATGCCGCAGATGGGCGAGAGCATTTTTGAAGGGACGATTACCAAGTGGCTGAAGAAGCCCGGCGATAAGGTGGAGCGCGATGAGCCGCTGTTCGAAATTTCCACCGACAAGGTAGACGCGGAGATCCCCTCGCCTTCAGCGGGAGTGCTCAAAGAGATTAAAGTGGCGGAAGGCAAGACCGTGCCGATCCAGACGGTGGTCGGGGTGATCGACGCGACGGGTGCGGCGAGTGGGGCTCAAGCTCCAGCGGCCCAGGCTGCTCCTCCGGCGGCGGCGAAAAGCGCCCCGCCCGCTCCGCCGCAGAAGCAGGCTGCACCACAAGCTGCGCCTGCGAACGGCAAAGCCGCGGCTCCTGCGGCACCAGCATCGACGCGTGCTGCGGCGCCAACTTCGAGCGCATCCAGTTCCGCGGGTTCCACCGGTGCGGGTGCGCCGGCGGCAGGTCCGACGACCGGCGCTTCGAAGGATGGCGGGCGCATTCACAGTTCTCCACTGGTGCGGCGCATGGCCAAGGAGCACGGTATCGATTTGAGCGGCGTGGCCGGCACGGGCGCGGGCGGGCGCATCAGCAAGCAGGACATTGAGAACCTGATCGCGGGCGGCGGGCAGCAGTCCGGCGGCGCGGTGGAAGACGTGGACGAGAGTGGCGAGACGGTGGAAGAGATGGAGGAGGCGTTCAATTCCACGGCGCCGGCTTCGGCGGCTACACGGCAGGCTCCGCCCCTACCCCCGGCGCAAGCTGCGCGGCCGCAAAGCGCGCCGCCTCCGCGGGAATCGGGCGCGCAACATGGCGGGCAGGTGCATGCGGTGTTCGAATCGGCGGTGCCGCGCGAGAAGATCTATTTTGGGGACTACGAAGTGTCGCCCATGAGCATGATGCGCCAGCGCATCGGCGAACACATGGTGGCGTCCAAGCGGGTGTCCGCGCACGTGTACAGCGTGGACGAAATCGACATGAGCAAGGTGGCGGCGCTGCGCGCGAAGTCGAAGGATGAATTTGAAAAGCGCAATGGCACAAAGCTGACCTTCATGCCATTTTTCGTGAAGGCCGCGGTGGCCGGGTTGCGGGCGTATCCAACACTGAACTCCTCGCTGGACGGCACGAATATCGTGATGCACAAGGAGATCAACATCGGTATTGCAGTGGCGCTGGATTGGGGCTTGCTGGTGCCGGTGGTGAAAAATGCCGACGAGAAAAATATTCTGGGCATCCAGCGGACCATGAACGACCTGGCGGAACGCGCTCGCTCGAAGAAGCTGAAGCCGGAAGAGGTGCAGGAGAGCACCTTTTCAATTACTAATCCGGGCGTGTTTGGCGGGTTGTTCGGATTGCCGGTGATCAGCCAGCCGAATGTCGCGATTCTCGGTTTGGGCGCAATCGAGAAGCGGCCGGTGGTGATCAACGATTCGATCGCGATTCGTTCCATGTGCTACGTGACGCTGTCGTACGACCATCGCGTGGTGGACGGGGCGATCGCGCATCAGTTCCTGCACAAGGTCAAGGAGTCGTTGGAGAATTGGTCGGAGCCTCTGCTGTAGGGTAGTGGCTTTGGGAATTTAAGAAGTTAAATCTCGTAGTTACGGATGCATCGTGGCTGGAATTGGCCGGCCCATGGACTTGGCGTACTCCGCGGCAAAGAGCGGGCTGGCCGAAAATTCTTCGCTTAGTTCCTTGAGTAATTTTTGTCCCAGGGCGTCTTGTTTTTCGCGCCGGGCTGCCAGCGCCAGCATGATTTTTGCAAAGGGCCGCAGGTATAAACCGGAGTCTGCGGATTTGCCCAGTTGCTGCATGCCCAGTCTTTTGTCGCCGTGAATCCCGCCAAAGCTCAACATGAAGCGCATCCCGCCGGACAAACTTCCGATGATGTAATTCGCCGAACCCAACGCCACGTAGGCATCGTTGGCGTCCGGACGCTGCGCCAGCAAAAGCTTGGCGTACTCATTAGCCTGCTTCAAAAGCTTCAGGGCTTCGAGGCGCTCTTTGCGCAGAATCATGTCCGCGTCCGATTCCATGCCGGCTGAGAGTGTCAAAGCAAAGAGTGCTTCTTGATCCTTGGCATTTTCTTTCAGTCGCTGGTTTGCGAGGGCGCGCGTCTTCGTCAAGGCGTCCTGGAATTTGCCCATCAAAACTGGATCGGGCTTTCCGTCAATCCCGCTGAGAAATCTCTTCTCATTCAGAAAAAAGTCGCTGGTCAAAACACCCTGACGGTAAAACTCCTCAAACAAGAAACTCGCGGCAATGGCCACATCGCCAAAAGGCTCCTGGGGATGCTGCGATTCCCAGTCTATGAATTTCTCGCGCGCTTCGGGAAACTTCTGGGTGTAGAGCAATTCGAATCCGGAGGTAAGCTCCGGAATCGGGGTAAATGCAGGAGCCAAGGTCACATCAGCGTCGCCCACGGTTGCCGTTTCATCTGCCGTGCTTTTGGCCGCGCGGGCCGGTACGCACGATAACGCGAAAATCGTCAGTGCGGAGAAAACTGCAAGGTAGGAAGATTGTTTCTTGCCTCTGTTCATAGTTCGTGCCGCCAGTATGCGGTTAGAAGAGGCCGGGAAGGAATCGCGGTTTGCCGGCCATCGCCGATCGATAAACGGGATCGGCAAAGAGCACGCGCTCTTCCGTCGACAGCCGTTGCGCCAGCACGGCCATGTGGGCCAGCGAGCCCGCCAGCGCGGTGATCCACGCGGTGTGAATCAGCGGCAGCGCCAGCATCTCGGCGAAGACCGCTGCGTAATTAGGATGCCGCACGAAGCGGAAAGGTCCCGAAACAATTACCCCCAGCCGGGTTGAATCGACCACCTGCACGTTCCAGTGCTCACCCAGGGTGCGAATTACCCACCAGCGCACTGCATTGGCGGCCAGAAAAATCGCGAACATCACTGCGGCCAGTGCGGGAATAAAGGGCCGGTGCAGAAAAACCACTTCGAGCGCCGCGCCGATTAACACCGCGGTATGCAGCGCCACCATAAAACCAAAACGCGGCTCGTCCACTTTGGCAGCGCCGCGCGCCAGCATGCTTTTCTGGTGCCGCCGCGAAATCTGCAGCTCCACGATGCGCAGCGCCGCCACCGCGACGAGCAGCGCCAGAAACGCGATAACCGTTATGTCCATTGCAGCAGCAAAAATTCCGCGCTGAACCCGGGGCCAAAGGCCGCGAGCAAGGCGTATTCGCCGGGCTTTAGCGGGCGCTTTTCCAGCCACTCCTGCAGAATAAAAAGAATTGTCGCGCTGGAAAGATTGCCGACGTTGGCCAGCACATCCCAGGATGGCTGCGTTTGGCACGAGGTCAAGCCCAGCTGCGTTTCGACGTTGCCGAGCAAGCGAGCGCCGCCGGGATGCAAAATCCAGCCCTTGATCTCTTCGCGCTTTTTTCCGCAGCGCTCCAGGAAACCGTCCACCAGTTCGTTGATTTTTGCGCCGATCATTTCCGGCACATCCTTGGCCAGCAGGATGTGAAATCCGGAATCGCGCAAATCGAAACCCATGGCACCCAGCGAATCCGGGAAGGTGTAGGTCTCCGAGACCAGAATTTTCGGCCCGTGCGTCGACGCTTTCCCGCTCAGCACCACAGCAGCCGCGCCGTCGCCGAATAAAATCGAAGAGATCAAATTCGCCTGTGAAATATCCTTGCGCTGAAAGGTCAGCGAAGGCAGTTCCACTGCGATCACCAACACGTTTCCGCCCGGCTCCGCTTTCAAAAAGTCCGCCGCGCGCCCCAGCGCCATCGCCCCCGCCGCGCAACCTAATTCGGTAAACGGCATCCGCCGCACATTGGCGCGAAAACCCATGCTGTGAATCAGGTGGGCGTCGAGCGAAGGGATCATGAATCCCGTGCACGACACGGTGATGATCAGATCGATGTCCGTGGGCTTCAGCCCCGCTCGTTCCAGGCACTTCTCCGCCGCTTCACGCCCCAGTTTGATGGCGTGCTCCATGTACTCTTCATTGGTCTTTTTCAACGCGCGCGGCTCGACAGTGTATTCGATGGGAAAAATCGAATGGCGCTTGTGCACCCGGGCGTTGTCCACAATGCTCATCATCGCTTCCAGCTTGCGTTCGGGAATGTCGAACACGCGGCCCATGTAATACTTCACGTCTTCGCGCGTGATGGTGTGGGGGGGCAAAGCGGTGGCGGTCGCAGCAATCACGCAGGGAGAATTTACAGAGTTTCGCCGTTCATCGGTGGTCGCGTGCAACGGATTGGAAGTATTCAACAAATCCCCTATCGGCTTAGTGTGACATGGTTCATGACGGAATTGCCGTCTAACCCCATTGGATGCAATCTTTCCCACACGGGGATGGCAAGCGGTAGACTCTACCTTATTACCGACAAAATGACCGCAGTATTTGTTTTTTTACCGGCACACCGGCGGGAGCAACGTGGCCGACGAATGCCTTTGGTCTGCGGCGGTCACGCGGGACAAGTCGCGAAGTTCGTTTGGCAATTCCTGAATCGAGCCCGCTCAGTTTTCCTGGCTAGCGCGAATCTCTTGCCACCGGCGTGGCCTGCGATTCTCTTGCAAAATCTTCTTCCGTAAGCGGATCGATTTTGGCGTAATCTCCACGAACTCATCGTCGGCGATAAACTCGATGGCCTGCTCGAGGCTCAGTTCGCGGTGTGGAATCAGACGGATGGCTTCATCGGCGCTGGACGAGCGCATGTTAGTCTGCTTCTTTTCCTTGGTGACGTTCACGTCCATATCCTGCTCGCGGGAATTCTCGCCTACGATCATGCCTTCGTATACATCGATGGCTGGGCCGATAAACAGCTCCCCGCGTTCCTGAATATTCCACAGCGCAAAGGCGGTGGACGGCCCGCTGCGATCCGCCACTAACGCACCCGTGGGACGCAGCGCCATTTCTCCGGCGTAATCCGTCCAGCCTTCGAAAATCGAGTGAATCAGCGCGGTTCCGCGGGTGTCGGTCAACAACTGACTGCGCAACCCGATTAAGCCGCGAGAAGGAATCTTGAAATCCATGCGCACGCGCCCGGAACCGTGGTTGCTCATTTTGAGCATTTCGCCACGCCGGCTGCCGATGGTTTCCATGATGATGCCGATGAAATTTTCCGGAATGTCGATGACCAGCCGTTCGAGCGGCTCCATCTTTTTGCCGTTTTCGTTGCGCACCACAATTTCCGGCTTGCCCACCATCAACTCGAAACCCTCGCGGCGCATGGTTTCGATCAGGATGGCCAATTGCAATTCGCCGCGGCCTAGCACGCGAAACGACTCCGGCGTGTCGGTGTCTTCCACGCGGATGGAAACGTTGGTCAGCAATTCTTTCTGCAAGCGGTCGCGCAGATCCCGAGAAGTGAGATAGCTGCCGTCCTTGCCGGATAGCGGGCTGCTGTTCACGGTAAAAATCATCGCCAGCGTGGGCTCATCGATTAGCAGGGGCTCCAGTGGCATCGGCGAGGCCGGATCGGTGATGCTTTCGCCGATGGCAATGCCTTCCACGCCTGCGATGGCCACCAGGTCGCCCGCCGGGACGCTTTGTGCTTCGTCGCGCTCCAGCCCGCGAAAGGTATACAACTTGGTGATGCGCGTGGGCGTAAGTTTCCCATCCAGCTTGACGATGCCGACGTCCTCCCCGCGCTTGATGGTGCCGTTGAACACCCGGCCGATGGCGATGCGTCCCAGGAACTCGCTGTAATCCAGATTCATCACCTGAATCTGTAGCGTGCCATTTGGATCGCCCGGAGGCGGAGGGATGGACTTCACAATGGTTTCAAACAGCGGCAGTAGATCCTTCGAATCGTCGCCTACCTTGCGATGCGCCACGCCGTCGCGCGCGTTGGTGTAAATCACCGGAAAATCCAATTGGTCTTCAGTGGCATCCAAGTCGATGAACAGGTCATAAATTTCATCGAGCACTTCTTTGGCACGGGCGTCCACGCGATCAATCTTGTTCAGCACGATCACCGGCGGCAACTTCGCGGCCAAGGCCTTCTGCAAAACGTAGCGCGTCTGGGGCAAGGGTCCTTCGCTGGCATCCACCAACAGGAGCACGCCGTCCACCATGCGCAGGGCACGCTCCACTTCGCCGCCAAAGTCGCTGTGGCCCGGGGTGTCCACGATGTTGATCTTGGTATCGTGAAAGAACAGCGCGGTATTTTTCGCCAGAATGGTGATACCGCGCTCGCGCTCCAGGTCGTTCGAATCCATCACGCGTTCCACCACTGCTTCATTGGCGCGGAAAATTCCGCTTTGCCGCAGCATGGCATCCACCAGCGTGGTTTTGCCATGATCAACGTGGGCGATGATGGCGATATTGCGAATATTTTCACTCATAAAATTTTAGCGTCGTGTAGCCGCGGCGCGGCCAGGCGTAAAGACAAAAATAGCTGCTGAAAACAACCAGCAGCCCGGACGGTTCTCCTCGTATTCTCAGGTGTGGTCGAGCTATGCCAGTTTATCAGACCCTACCGTAGGTAACCAGCACCCCCACCACGGACTCCCGTCGGTCACGAGTTCCTGCGAAGGGCGCCGTGGTAAACTGCTGCGCCCTGCGAACGAATCTTGCCATCCTGCCCACGGGAGTAATCATGCGATCCAAGTCGACTTTTATTGCCATCCTGTTGCTCACCTCCGCGCACGTGGCATTTGAGTCCGCTGCCATCGCGCAGGACTCACCGAAAACTGCCTTCGCCGCTATCTTCGACAAGAGCGAAGCGATGATTCCCGCGCGCGACGGCGTAAAAC
>DATCOK010000590.1:0-4770 GCA_036564765.1 Candidatus Acidiferrum sp.
ATCACTGCGCTGCCTGGGGCGCTTGCGGGCATCTGCTGGATGCTGCTGATCACGCACACAACGTTGAGCGTGCCGTCGCTCACCGGCGCGATCATGTGCATGGGAGTGGCGACCGCGAACAGTATTTTGATGGTTTCGTTCGCTCGCGAGCAGTTGGACGAAGGCAAAAATCCGCTGGAAGCCGCGGTCGAAGCCGGCTTCGTGCGCATGCGCCCGGTGATTATGACGGCGCTGGCGATGATCATCGGCATGGTGCCGATGGCCATCGGCCTCGGCGAAGGCGGCGAGCAGAATGCACCGCTTGGGCGCGCGGTCATTGGTGGCTTGCTGTTCGCGACATTCGCGACGCTATTTTTTGTCCCGTGCGTTTTTTCCATGATTCATGGTTTCCTGGAAAAAAGGAAAGCGCACGGCAACGCGGAAGCCACGGCATGAACCGGGAGAGTCTCAAAACGCAGCGGAGAGAAGCATGAGCCAGCAAGTGATGGAACGTCACGATCAAGCACCGGCGGGACAGCGCGAAGAAAGTTCGAGGCGAACGTCACCGCAGCAACCCAAGCGCAGCCGTCTTTTCCTGGTGCTGGTCATCGTGGTGGTGGTGCTACTGCTGGCCGGCGGGTTCACCTTGATTCAGCGACGCTCGCAATATAAAGCGCTGGCCAAAGAAACCGAGACGCTCGCTATTCCGACTGTGTCGGTGATTCATCCCATTGCGGAAGCCAACTCGGAAGATCTGGTTTTGCCTTCGACGTTGCAGGCGTATGTAGAGTCGCCCATTTACGCGCGCACCAGCGGGTACCTGAAGAAGTGGTATCACGACATCGGCACGCGGGTGAAAAAAGGCGAGTTGCTTGCCGACATCGATACGCCGGAAGTCGATCAACAACTGGCGCAGTCGCGGGCCGAGTTAGGCACGGCGCAAGCCAATCAGAATCTTTCGCAGATCACCGCCACGCGCTACGAGGGATTGCTTACAACCGACAGCGTGTCGAAGCAGGAAGCCGACAACGCCTCAGGCGACCTGGCCGCCAAGCGCGCCAACACGGCGTCCGCGCAAGCGAACGTCGGCCGCTTGCAGGAACTCGAATCCTTCAAGCACATCTACGCGCCCTTTGCCGGCGTAATTACTCGCCGCAACGTGGACCTCGGCAATTTGATCAACGCGGGAAACGGCGGCTCCGCGCAATTGCTCTTTTCTCTAGCGCAGACCGATCCGATTCGCGTGTTCGTCAACGTCCCGGAAGTTTACGCTCCCGCTGTGCACGCCGGGCTGGAAGCTTATCTCGAGCTGCAGCAATTTCCTGGACAGAAGTTTTACGGCAAAGTGGCGCGCACCGCGGACTCCATCGACTTGAACACCCGCACGCTGCTTACGGAAGTGGACGTGCCTAATAAAAACGGCGAACTGCTGCCTGGCGGCTACGCGCAGGTGCATCTGGAAGTGAAAGTAAACGCGGCGCGTCTCGAGGTGCCGGTTAACGCGCTGCTATTCCGCTCGGAAGGGTTGCGCGCCGTGGTGATTGACAGCAATCACAAGACACACCTTCAGGCGCTTACCATTGGCCGCGACTACGGAACGACGCTGGAAGTGTTGCAGGGCCTCAAGCCCGACGATTTGATTGTGATTAATCCGGCGGATTCGCTGGAGGACAACGTGCCGGTCAACGTGAAACAGATGCCGCAACCCGCCGGGCCCGCTCCAGCCAGCACCGGCAACGGCGCATCCAGCGGCCAAGGCAATCCGACGAATAACGGAACGCGTCCGCCTAGCGGCACGCCGGCAAATCCGAACGGCGGCGCGAACAAGGACGCCAACAACAATGGCAACGGCCAGTCCGCGCCGAAAAATCAGTAAATTTGTCTCGTTGAAGATTTCTCTAAAGAGATGACGAGTATTACAAAACCCAAAGAATATCTGCGCGGATCCCGCCCATGCGTCGTGGCCGCATGGGCAACGGCTGCGTTGCTCGGCGGATGCACGGTCGGCCCTAACTACCATCGCCCCACGGCACCTGTTCCCACTACCTGGGACGTGGAGCAACCCTGGCGCCAAAGTGCGCCCAAGGATTTAATTCCCAAGGGCGAGTGGTGGACGATTTTTCAAGACGAGCAGTTGAACGCGCTTGAAAAGCAAGCGGTCGACGCCAATCAAACTATCAAGGTATCCGCCGCCCGCCTGGAGCAGGCGCGCGCTACCGCGGCGATTCAGATTTCGACTTTATTTCCGACGCTGGGCCTTTCTCCGAGCACGACTACGCCATCGATCGAGCGCCAGCGTCTCGCGGGGAATCGTCCCAGCGCGGGAGTGCCGACCAACGGCGCCGTTTCGCAAAATAGCTTCAACATTCCCTTCGTGGCCGGTTATGAAGTGGATCTTTTCGGACGGCGGCGGCGCAGCATCGAATCCGCCGAGGCCGCTTACCAGGCCAGCGCGGCCGATCTGGAAAACGTCCGCTTGGTCATCACCGCTGAGCTGGCTGGCGATTATTTTTCGCTGCGCGAACTGGACACGGAGATCGGCATCCTGAATCGCACGGTGCAGGCGCTGCAAAAAGGTTTTGACCTGGTGAACTCGCGGCACAACGGTGGCGTGGCGTCCGGCCTGGATGTTGCGCAGGAAGAAACATTGCTGCGCACCACGCAGACGCAAGCGCAACTGCGCCTGCAGCAGCGCAAAAACTTTGAAGACGCCATTGCCGTGCTGGTCGGCAAGCCCGCGCCTGATTTTCACTTGGCTTTCAACGAACTGAACGCCGCCGCTCCGCCGCCACTAAACGCCGGACTGCCTTCGGATTTGCTCGAACGCCGCCCGGATGTCGCGCAGGCCGAGCGCGAAATGGCTTCCGCTAACGCGCAGATCGGCGTCGCTAAAGCCGCGTATTATCCTTCGATCGATTTATTTGGCAGCGCTGGGCTGCAAGCCAGCGACATCACCAAGTTGGCTAATGCCGCCAATATTTACTGGGCGGTCGGCGCCAACATCGCCGAAACGATTTTCTCCGGCGGTGCGCGGCGCGCTCAGGTGCAGTTCGCGCAAGCCGGGTTCGACGCCAACGTGGCCAGCTATCGCGGCACAGTGCTCAACGCGTTCCGCGAAGTGCAGGATGATCTCACCGCACTTTCCGTGTTCATCAACGCGCAACAAACGCAGCAGCAGGCGGTGGATGCCGCGCGGCGCACCCTGGACATTTCCACCAATCGCTATACCGGCGGCTTGGTCAGCTATCTCGACGTCGTGACCGCGCAGCAAAATCTTCTTAACAACGAGCAGCAACTGGTCAGCATTCAGGGCCAACGACTCACCACCACGGTGTTACTGGTGAAAGCGCTGGGCGGCGGATGGGATGCTTCCAGTCTTTCCGCCATAAAAGTAAAAGCGCGGCTGAACGACATCGTCGCGCCGTAAAATTACAAATCACTAACATCGTTTGCAAAATTATCAACGGTTAACCACTCCGCGATACTTCAACAAAAATCCATTTTTGTGTGGACTTCGCTCTCGACCGGCACTTACGATGGATGTGCGTTGAGTGTGTTGAGGGTCCCCAGGCTCACTTCATTTTTCACTCTCGCGGTAAATCCAGGTCCATCCGTTTCAAGTTGATGTTGATGCTGCCAAAGCGGCATCCCTTCGGTTTGACCACCTTCGTTCCGCTGGGCATCAGACTCAGCCCGCAGGGTGCGTCAGGTCCGTTAGGTCGCAATAAGAACGAAAACCAGAAGTCCAACTAGCGCCGTCGCGATCCCCCCTCCGCCGGCAAAAACCAGGTAAGGCGCAGTACTGCATCGCAGAGCTGTTGCATAAACGCCCGGAGATTTCCGCGCGTGGGGCCTCTCGTTTCAAAAAATTAAAGCAGCCGCAATCCGGCCATGGAGAAATGATGGAGAAGAAGTTCGTATTCTTACTGTTGTGTGTTTGTCTTATTACCGTTGCAAGCGCCTCCGCGCAAACCACGATCCGCGTTAATGCTGGCGGCTCCAACTACACCGATTCATCCGGCCATCTGTGGAGTGCCGACCACGGCTTCAACACTGGCAACCTGTCGTCTTGTGCAACGAAGGCCACGGTAACGGGCACGACCTCACCCACCCTGTACAAGAGCGCCCGTTACGATACTTCCGCGTCTCCCGAATTGCAGTACACCTTCGCGGTCACGAACGGAACTTACACCGTCAACCTGTATTTCGCGGAGACTTGCTCCGGCTATACCGCGGGCAAGCGCGTGTTCGACGTACGGCTCCAGGGAGTCACTACTTTTTCATCCCTGGACATTGCCAAGGCCGTGGGCATCAACCACGCGCTGGTGAAATCGGCCACGGTCTCAGCCACTGCCGGCAAGCTCACGATCGGCTTCGTCCACCACGCGGATAGTCCGGAAATCACTGCCATCGAAATTCTTCCCGGGGCGACGGTCGCGCCAAGAATTACCACGCAACCTGTAAGTAAGACTTTGGCGTCCAGCCAAAAGGCCACTTTCACCGTAAGCTCCACGGGTACCGCGCCGCTCTCCTATCAGTGGCAGAAAAACTCCATCTCTATTTCCGGTGCGACTGCTTCCACCTACATCACTCCGACACTCAGCACGTCTGATAACGGGGCAGGGTACAAAGTCATTGTGTCCAACTCGAAGGGCAGCGTAACCAGCAGCACCGCCTGGCTCACCGTTACCTCCACTTCTGGCGGCGGCACCTCCGGCGGCACGACCACCACCGCTCCCACGATTACTTCTCATCCTGCCAGCGCGGTCATCAGCGCGGGAGAGACCCATA
>DATCOK010000591.1:0-5033 GCA_036564765.1 Candidatus Acidiferrum sp.
GTGATGGTGTTGGCCATCGTGGGGCTGGCGTGGCAAAGCCTGAATCTGGAAATGGCCGCGGTGTTTCTAGCGAGCACCCAAGCCGCTCTATTCGGGCCTACGAAGTACGGGCTCTTACCGGAGTTGCTGACGGAGTCGCAATTGTCCTGGGGCAACGGGATCCTGGAATTCGCAAGTTTTCTTGCGGTGATCGGCGGGGGAGTTGCGGGCGCCATTCTCGCGGATGTTTTCCAGGGACGGCAGGGCTGGTCTGGAGTTATTTTCGTGGGGCTCTCGCTGATCGGCCTGCTGTTTGCTTTCGGCATCAGCAAAGTTCCCGCGTCGGATCCCACAAAAACATTTCGTGCGAATCCCATCGGGGACCTGTGGGCGCAGGGTCGGCTAATTCGCAAAGATCGCGTGCTCTGGCTGGCGATCCTCGGCAATTCGTATTTCTGGTTCTTGGGCGCGCTGCTGACCGCCAACATTGTCTTCTACGGCAGCGACATTTTGCATGTCACGTCGACGCGCACGGGTATCTTGCAAGCGGCGGTGGCGATTGGCATCGGGCTGGGGAGCTTGGCCGCAGGCTATCTGTCCGGTGGCAAAGTCGAGTACGGGCTGATTCCCTTGGGCGCCGTGGGCATTACCGTGTTCGGTCTGTTGCTCGGCGCGCCAAATCTGGCCTTCACGTACGTGCTGGGGTTACTTGCCGCTCTCGGATTTTCCGCGGGCTTTTTTGCAGTTCCAGTGAACGCGTTGATCCAGCACCGCCCCGATGACAAGCAAAAAGGCGGAGTGATCGCCGCAGCCAATTTACTTTCCTTCGTGGCCATCGCGCTGGCCACGGGAATGTATTACGTGTTCCAGCACTTCTGGCATCTCTCGCCACCGGCCATTTTTTTAGTCTCCGCATTGGCTACCGTGGCAGCAACTGCGTACGTTCTGTATTTGTTGCCGGACGCCTTGCTCCGGCTGCTGTTGTGGTTCGCCACCCATACGCTCTACCGCATTCACACCGATGGTCGCGAACACGTGCCGGCAAAAGGTGGTGCGTTGCTGGTCGCGAATCACGTTTCGCTGGCGGACGCGCTGTTCTTGATCGCTTCGATCGATCGCCCGATTCGCTTCATCATGTTCAAAGGTTCCTACGATCATTGGTTGGTGCGGCCGTTCGCGAAAATTATGGGAGTCATACCTATCTCCTCGCAGTTGCACCCGCGCGAGATGATTCAGTCGCTGCGGGCCGCGACCCAAGCGCTGCACGATGGAGAACTGGTGTGCATTTTTCCCGAAGGACAGATGACCCGCATTGGCCAGATGCTGCCGTTCCGCCGCGGTATGGAACGGATCATCAAAGGCGTGGATGTGCCGATCATTCCGGTGAATCTTAGCGGTGTGTGGGGTTCCATTTTCAGTTTCGAACGTGGCAAGTTTTTCTGGAAACTGCCGCGCAAGCTTCCTTATCCGGTGAGCGTAACGTTTGGCGCTCCCATGCCCCCGACGAGCGAGGCGCAGGAAGTTCGTCAAAAGGTGCAGGAGCTCGGGGCGGAGGCGTACGCGCATCGAAAGAAATACATGCGAACGCTGCAGCGCTCGTTTGTGCAAGTGGCGCGGCGCCACCCATTTCGCTTTGCCATGGCCGATGGGCATACACCAAAAGTGAGCTTCGGCGGGGCGCTCACCCGAACGGTTTTCCTGGCGCGGCGGCTGCGGGCCATCTGGCGCGGGCAAAAAATGGTGGGGATCTTGTTGCCGCCGTCGGTCGGCGGTGCGCTCGTCAATCTTGCGGCGTTGTTGATGGGAAAAGTGCCGGTCAATTTGAACTATACCGCTTCGAATGAAGTGTTGGCATCGTGCGCGAAGCAATGCGAGTTGCAGACGGTCATTACATCGAAAGTCTTTTTGGATCGCGTGCACATCGAACCGCCGGCTCCGCCGACAATGCTCGAAGAACTAGCGGCCAAGCCGCACTTTGCGGAACGCTTGAGCGCTGCCCTCATCTCCTGGGTGCTGCCCGTGCGTCTACTCGAGAAGGCCGTGGGGATGGGCGCGACGGTGAAGCTTGACGATCCCGCGACCATTATTTTCTCCAGCGGCAGCACCGGCGATCCGAAAGGCGTGGTGCTGTCGCACTACAACGTGGCTGCGAATGTGGAGCAATTGAGCCAGGCGGTGATGCTCGGGCCACGCGACAAGATTCTGGGCATCCTGCCGTTCTTTCATTCGTTCGGCTTCACCGGAACCTTGTGTTTGCCCAACGCCGTCGGAATGGGCGTGGTCTTTCATCCCAGTCCGCTGGACGCTCACGCGATTGGCGCGCTGGTCCGCCAGTACGCCGTGACATTCCTTCTCGCGACTCCAACCTTTCTGCAAACCTACATCCGGCGGTGCGCTCCAGAAGATTTCGGCAGCTTGCAATATGTGCTGGCCGGCGCCGAAAAACTTCCAGAGCGCGTAGCCGTGGCCTTTGAAGACCGCTTCGGCATCCGGCCGTTGGAAGGCTACGGATGCACGGAATGTTCACCGGCGGTGACGGTCAACACCAAGGATTTTCGCGCGGCGGATTTTCGTCAAGTAGGCGCCAAGCGCGGGAGTATCGGTCACCCACTCCCGGGAATGAGCGTGCGCATCGTCGATCCAGAGACGCATACGCCGTTAGCGCAAGGAATCGCCGGGCTGCTGTTGGTGCGCGGCCCGAATGTGATGCAGGGATATCTCGGTCGTCCGGAGCAGACCGCGGAAGTCTTGTGCGACGGTTGGTACAACACCGGCGACATTGCCGCCGTGGATGAAGATGGATTCATTTCCATTACGGACCGGCTGAGCCGCTTCAGCAAGATCGGCGGAGAGATGGTGCCGCACATCAAAGTAGAGGAAAAGCTGCACGAAATTATCGGTGCGACCGAGCAAGCGTTTGCGGTGACCGCCGTGCCGGATGAAAAAAAGGGCGAACGTCTGATCGTCGTACACACCTTGCCGGACACGAAGCTGCAAGAGTGTTTCGAGCAGCTTGGTAAAGCCGAATTTCCAGCGCTGGGGAAGCCGCGGCCAGACCAGTTCGTGCATGTCGAAGCCTTGCCATACCTGGGCACCGGCAAACTTGATTTGCGGCGGCTGAAAGAAATTGCCATGCAGGCCGGCGCATGAACCGCGCGAGCGTGGAATGTTGTGAGGAGCGCTCTGACAGTTGGACTACCGTTAGATTTCTTCTCCGGCGGGATTTCGACTCGCATGAGTCGCAGCGCGACTTGTATTGTCTCTGTGGTTTGGCCTACTTACGGCGCCGAGTGAGAGATTTGGCCGACCCTATCCGTTCGGTCAGAGTCACCGTCACGGCGTCCCCAACATCCTTGCCGATGGCTTCGCGGATTTCTGCTTTCACCGGCAGCATGTGCTCGCCGCCGCCCATTGCCATGAACGACGCCTGGAAAGCATGGCCGTCGATTGTTCCCCGAACTTTCACGAGGCCGCGAGTGCCGAAGAATTTGGCGGAGTCCGGCCAGTTGACATAGGTCCAGCCGCCCTTATTCGGGCTCTTCTGTAATTTCGCTTTGAATGTTTTGTTCATGATTTGTTTCCTCCGATATCTTACTCAATTTCCCGCGGTCAAACGCGCTGAATTGAAGAGTGCGGTTCGATTCCTATTCGAACGCAATCGAGTAAAAAACCCAGCAGAGGCGGGTTGGCTCAATCACCTATGTACAATGTCATATCTGCCATCTCGTCAAACGGGCCTTTCCCGACTACGCTCACTCCCATCGAGAAGTAAGTTGATCCTGCGAACGCAAGTTCTCAGGGGCCGAAACGAAAAAGGAAAGGAAAACGACATGCAAAGCAATTATGAAATGGTTACCGATCTGAACTGCGGTGAGACGGAGTGTATCGCGGGCGGATTCAACTCGCAAACAAACATGCAGGGCGCTGCCGGGAACGATTTTAACGAGTTGGCAGTGCGGGACCGCACATTAGACAAAGGCGTGAGCACCACAAAAAGAACATTGGCCCAATTTGTGTTGATGGGCGCGTGCTTACTCTTCATTGGCGCTACCAACGCTGGAGCGCAAAATAGTGCTCACGCACAATCGCGCGAGCAAGAAACCGCGCCGACCCCTGTACAGATCGTGGCGCTCGACGAATGCGATCCGACCACCTTCAACGCTGCTTTGGGGCCGGACTTCTGCCACAACGTGACCCTGGGGGCGTTCACGGTGTTGACCGATTTATTCAAGAAAGCCAAGGCGGGAACTCCCGATCCGAACTGGGATTTCGAGCCTGACACCCTCACGATCAAGAAGGGCACTCCGATTATCGTGACGGATCAGGGCGGCGAACCGCACACCTTCACCGAAGTGGAGCACTTTGGCGGCGGATTCATACCCGATCTAAACGCGCCCGGCGAACAGCCGGTTGCGGAATGCGACGGCGGCTTTGCAAATCTTGGAGTGGCCAGGACCCGCATTCTGCAAGGCAGCCAGCAGCAAATCAGCGGTCTAGGCAAAGGCGAACATTTGTTCCAGTGCTGCATCCATCCGTGGATGCGCGTGAAGGTTGAAGTGAAATAATCGTTCAGCGCTATTCGTGGCGTTGGCGAGAGGCGTCTGCAGCGATCTGTAGAGTGCGTGCGTAGTGCGTTGGCGAGTCATTCCGCCAGTTAGCCTGGCAGGATGATTCGCCAATTTGTTTTGATAGTCACTCGGTAGCCGTTGTTCCTTCTGGATTCAATGGAAAGTCAGGAAGAGATTGCTTGGGGCAAGGGTAGGCCAACGCGGCTCGATAGATCCTGGAAACGTGGGTTCAGGCGCAGGCTGTCCATGCTCGGGTCTAGATGGAGATATATGAGCCAGTGGGAATGCTCGGCGTAGGACTGCTCCAGAAATTCCATGGCGCGATCCTCCTCGCCCAGGTCGGCATGAATTCCGGCGAAGAAGTAGGGTGCGATATATTTCTGTTTTGCGAGATTGCTGAGGCTATCGAGGATTCGAAGGGCCCTTTCGCGCTTGCCGGCGGAAGCGAACGTTTGCGCCAAGGCCGCATTGATAATAGGGCTACCC
>DATCOK010000592.1:0-3029 GCA_036564765.1 Candidatus Acidiferrum sp.
GCGGTGCCGCCGGTGGCCAGCAGGTCGTCGCAGATGATGACTCGGTCGCCGGCCTTGATGGCGTCTTCGTGAATCTCCAGCGTGTCGGTGCCGTATTCGAGAGCGTAGGAGATACTTGCGCACTTGGCGGGAAGTTTTTTCGGCTTGCGCACGGGGACGAAGCCGGCATTGAGACGATAGGCGAGCGCCGGGGCGAAGATGAAGCCGCGGGCTTCGATGCCGGCAACCACATCAATGGTGTGGCCGTTGTAGTGTTCGCACAACCGGTCGATGAGGGTGTGGAAGCCGCTCTTGTCTTTCAGCAGCGTGGTCAAATCGTAGAAAAGAATTCCTGGCTTGGGGTAATCGGGAACTTCGCGGATCAATTTTTTCAAATCATTCATTCGAGCGGCTCCTGTGGTCGCGACATTCATTTGTTCCTCGTTGATGCGGCGAAGAACGGCTGGTTCAGTCGGTGTTGCCGATGATGAAGGTTTGTTCGTATTGCGGATCGGGCGCCGCAAGCTCCTCGAGCACTTCCGCGACGCTAGAAAAACGCGGACCGCGTTCGAGGAGGGTGCGCAGTTCGCGGAGTTGCTGCGGAGTGCCCATCACGAAGACTTCGACGCGGCCGTCGCGGAGGTTTCTGACGTAACCTCCGACTTTAATCTTGGCAGCGGCGCGCTGCGTGAAATAACGAAAGCCCACGCCCTGAACGGTGCCGGAGATCAGATACTTTCTGGCTTGTTTTGGCTCATTCACGAACAGGAAAATTGTAGCAGAGAGCGGGGTTAGGAGAAAAAGCGCCCGCCCGAGCCGCTGTTCGTTTTTATAAGTCTTTGCGCCTTTGGAACCCGACCTTCTGATACTGTGTTGCTCTATGCCTTGAGTCAGAGTACGTTATGACCGATATAAGACGAGGTGACGTTTGAGGCGAAATAAGTGCGAAGAGGCTCGGGATTTGTTTCCCGGGGCACTGGAGATGATGATTTTGCGGACGCTGAAGAGACAGCCGCTGCATGGCTATGCGCTGGCGCAACAGATCAAGCGGGCGTCGAACGATTTGCTGCAGATAGAAGAGGGTTCGCTGTATCCCGCGCTGCAACGGCTTCTAAAAGAAGAGTTGGTGCGCGCGGAATGGGGAGTATCGGCGACGAACCGACGGGTGCGGATTTACAAACTGACCGCAGCGGGGGCCAAACATTTGGAGAGCGAGATTTCCAAGTTCGAGACCATGTTTGAAGGCATCACGCGAGTGATGGCGGCGGTGAAGCCATGAATTGGCTGTGGCGAATCTCCGGGCGGCGACGCGCGTACGACGATCTGGCGAACGAAATGCGCGCACACATCGAAGAGCGGGTTGCGGAGTTGGTGGCAGAAGGAATGGCTCCCGTAGACGCGGGGGCGATGGCGCGACGGAAGTTCGGAAACGTTGCGCTGCTGGAGCGAGACAGCCGCGAAGTGTGGCGGTGGCCGTCGATCGAAAACGCGTGGCTCGATGTGCGCTATGGGTTGCGCTCGCTGAGCAAAGCTCCGGGGTTCACGGCGGTGGTGGTGTTGACGCTGGCGTTGGGGATCGGGGCGAATACCGCGATCTTCAGTGTGGTCCACGCGGTTTTGCTGCGGCCGCTGCCCTTCCCCAATGCCGATTCGCTGGTGGACATTGGCTCGCGAAGCACGCTGTTTGATTTTGAGCACCTTGGCGTTTCATTGCCGGACCTTGCGGCTATTCGCGCGAATGTGCCGGCATTGGCGGCGGTTTCACCGTATCAGTGGGGGACGAAGGAACTCAGCGGCGAGGGAAAGCCGGAACAGATCGAGAGCGCCAGTATCTCCGAAGATTTCTTTCCTCTGCTGGGAGTGCGACCGGTTTTTGGGCGGGATTTCGGCGCGGCCGATATGCAGGCGGGCAGTCGTTCGGCGCTACTTAGCCATGCTTTGTGGCTGCATAGGTTTGGCAGTGATCCGCAAGCCGTCGGGAAAACGATTCGGCTAGACAACGCAGCCTAGACGGTTATCGGAGTGATGCCGGATTTTCCGCACATGGATTTTGCCACCGATGCGCAGGTGTGGACTACTTTCGAACCGAGTGATGAGGAGCGCGGAGCGCGTGGGAGCCACTACTTCCAGGTACTCGCGCGGCTGGCATCCAAGGCCAAGATTGGAGAGGCGCAGAAGCAACTCGACACGCTGGCCGCGCGGCTCGCCAACGCTTATACGGATGCGGACAAAGGGTGGAGTCTGCATGCCAGTTCGCTGAAAAAATCTCTGTTGAGCGATGCCCGCGCGCCATTGCTGATCCTTTTCTGCGCGGTCGGATTCGTGCTGCTGATTGCCTGTGCGAACGTGAGCAACTTGTTTTTGTCTCGTGGGTGGGCCAGGCGGCGGGAGTTAGCGATACGCACGGCGTTTGGAGCAAGCCGGGGAGCGCTGCTGCGACAACTGGCGGTGGAAAATCTAATCGTTGCGCTACTGGGCGGAGTTGGCGCTCTGGCGATGGCGTCATGGACCATGCGCGGACTGCAGGCGATCTTGCCGCCGGAGATTCCGCGGCTCGAAAGTCTGCGAATGGAAAGCGCGGTGGCGTGGTTCACGCTGGGAGCCGTGCTGGTGGCGGTGGTGTCGGGCCTGGCTCCGGCACTGCTGGCGTCGCGGCAGGATGTGAACGCGGCCATCAAAGAAGCGGGCGCTGGTTCGGGTGGGGGCACAGCGGGACGAGGCCAGAACCGCTTGCGGCAACTACTGGTGGTTGGAGAAGTGGCTCTGGCGGTGGTTTTGTTGATTGGCGCAACGCTGGCGGTGCGGAGCTTTGCGCGGATTCTGACGTTTGATCCGGGGTTTCGTCCCGATCATCTGGTGACCATGCGCATCGACTTTCCGCCGTTTCGGTTTGCCAAAGTGGAGCAAGCCATTGATTTCGTGCAGCATCTGGTCGCAGACGCGCGGGGAGTTCCTGGAGTGGAAGCAGCCTCAGCGGGCATGGTTTTTCCTCTAGGGGACGCGGTGGCGGAGTCGACCTTCGAAACGGAAGAGTCGGCCAAGGATTCGCA
>DATCOK010000593.1:0-5158 GCA_036564765.1 Candidatus Acidiferrum sp.
GTTCTACTCGACACCGAACTCGGCACCGATTTGCCGCCGCAAAAACGACGCATCGCTTACGTGTTTCAAAATCTAGCGCTCTTCCCGCACCTCAGCGTAGAAAAAAATATCGCGTATGGTCTTGCGAACTTGCCGGAACTAGAAAAAGCGCAGAGCGTCAAAAGCGCGATGGCAGCGTTTCGCATCGAAAAACTAGCAGCACAAAAACCCGAAAAGCTTTCCGGCGGAGAACGCCAGCGCGTAGCTTTAGCCCGTTCGCTTGCGACTTCGCCGCGAGTCCTGCTCCTTGACGAACCCCTGACCGCGCTCGATGCCGCCCTGAAACAATCCATCACCGAAGATTTGCGCGCCTGGAACGCCGCCCAAAAAATCCCCATTCTGTATGTCACTCACAGCCGCGCCGAAGTCGACGCCCTCGGCGAACGCGTTATCGCCATGGACCACGGCAAAATCGTCGCAACGGGTACACCGCTCGAAGTACTGGAGTCGCCGCGCCGCTCGGTTACCGCGCAGGCCGCGGGCTTCGAAAATATTCTGGATGGAAAAGTTGTTGAGCAGCGCGAGGCCGATGGCGTCATGCGCGTCCGCCTCGCGAACAGCGCCTGTGAAATCGAAACAAGGCTGGGCTACGTCGAAGTCGGCGAAGATGTACGCGTAGCCATCCGCGCCGGAGACATTTTGCTGGCCATCGAACCGCCCCGCGGACTAAGCGCCCGCAACGTCATCCCCGGAACCATCACTTCCCTGGAACAGCGCGGCACCCTGTTCGCCGCCCGCGTCCGCGCCGCCACGGACGGTGAAGTATTGTTCACCGTGCATCTCACGCCGGGCGCAACCCGCGCGCTGCAGCTAAAAACCGGCAGCAACGTTTGGATGGTCCTGAAAACCCACTCTTGCCACGTTCTCGACGTGGAAAACCGCCAACCCAGATAACTAACTACGGTTTACTTTTGGGTGCGGACGGCGGCGCAGAGTTACCGTTAGAGAAGCGCACTTCGTCGGCCTCCAGATCGTCGCCTTTGGGAGTCGCGTGAATCACCACGTTTTCTCCCACAGCTAAATCCGCAAACGACGCGGGTTTGTCGATGGCCGCCGCGCGCGAAATATACGCGGTCGTTCCCACCAGCTTCACTTCCACGGATTTTCCTTCCCGAGTCTTGACCGTCACCGAACTGGAATTCAGTTTTTCGATCGTGCCAATCACATGCTTCTTGTCGCCGTGCGCGAACACCGCCGCCACAAACGCCAAAGTCAACATCATCATTAAAAATCCGCGTTTCATAACATTCCCCTTAAAGGTTGGATGCTGCCAGAATACCTCACGGTTGAACGCTGGAACCGTTGGGTTTCTTTTCGGGCACCGTATCCGGCTTCCTCTCGCGCTGCTTCTCCGAGCCAGTCGCCTCCTTAGCGCCCCCGCCATTCAAAAAATCGTTTTCTTCTTTTTCTTCTTCGCGGTCCGCTGGGCTTTTCGGATTATTTTGCGCCATCTCGAGTTTTTCTTCGGGCGTCAGTTGCGGCAGATGCCGGATGAAATGCACCAGCTTCCAGGAATCATTGTTCATGCTGTGCCCGCCATTTACGTCATGGCTCGAAAACGCCGGCATCCCCGTGAAGCGCACCCCATTCTCGATAATCCAGAAAATTTCCCCATCCGGCCGTGATTGCGTTTCCGCGGCCCGCAAATCCGGCGGCTTGGGATACAGTCCGCGTCCAAACAGCGCATCGCCGCTGCCATCGTTCGCATGGCAAACCGCGCAGTGATCCGCAAAATGCAGCCGCGCATCCTTAAGATTTTCCGCCGTGGCCGCTACGGGATTGCGCATCGAGCGCGCAGTGGCAGGAACCGCTAGCCGCCATGCATGTCGCGCCAAAAATGTCTCCAGCGCCCCCGGCCGCGCCCGTGCACTCAAGCCATCGTGCAAAATAGAAGCAGCCACCGCGGCCAGCAATCCTGCGAAGGCCGCCAAAATCATAATCGAGAGTGAACCGCGCTTCATCGCTCTCTTCGGATACTAAAGGACGCACCACGCCAACACCAGCAACCAATCGCACTAAAAAAGTTCACGACGATTTGCCCTGCTAATATTTGCGGCAGATCATTTATGGCCCCTGCTAATATTAGCAACACGACAGCAACGTCATTCCGAATCTCGCCAACCGCGAGTGAGGAATCTGCTTTTTCTTTCGGCATCGCGCCATGAAAACCAAAATCCATCCCACCCTCGACTCCGCGGTCGCCGACGTTCCCGACGGCGCTCGCATTATGTTCGGTGGTTTCGGCGGCGCCGGCTTCCCGAACAACCTCATACAGGCCCTGGCCCGCAAGGGTACAAAAAACATCACCGCCATCAGCAACAACTGCGGCACGCGCGAAGGTGAACTCGGACTGCTCTTCAAAAATGGCCAGATCGGCCACGTCATCGCATCGTTTCCCGGTCCGCATTCCAACTATTTTCAGGACCGTCTGGCCGCTAAGGAAGTCACCCTGGAATTAGTCCCGCAAGGCATCCTGTGCGAACGGATGCGCGCCGCCGCCGCCGGCCTGCTCGGTTTCTACACCACCGTGGGTGTTGGCACTGAAGTCGCCGCCGGAAAAGAAGAACGCGTCATCGACGAACAGCGCTGCGTACTCGAATCGCCCATCCACGCGGACTATGCCTTCATCAAAGCGCACACCGCCGATGAACTCGGCAATTTGACCTACCGCCTTGCGGCGCGAAATTTCAATCCCATCATGGCCATGGCCGCGAAAACCACCATTGTCGAAGTGGAAGAAATCGTCGCCGCAGGAAAAATCGCGCCGGAAAATGTGATAACGCCGGCGATATTCGTTCACCGCATCGTGCAAGCCAAAGGAATTCGCTATGCCGGATAAAATTCGCCTAACTCGCGAACAAATCGCCGCGCGTGCTGCGCGCGAACTGCCTGATGGCGCGTACGTAAATCTCGGCTGGGGCATTCCTAACCTGATCGCCGACTATCTTCCGCCCGGACTCACCGTTTACTTTCATAGCGAAAATGGCATTCTCGGTATGGCTCGCCGCGCCAAGCCCGGCGAAGAAGATTACGACCTGGTCGACGCCATGAAAGTTCCGGTCACGCTGACGCCCGGTGCATCGTTCTTTCACCAAGCAGATGCGCACCTGATGACCCGCGGCGGCCACCTGGACGTCGCCGTTCTTGGCGGCTTTCAAGTTTCCGAAAAAGGCGATCTGGCCAACTGGAAAGTTCCCGGCGCGCGGGGTTCCGGCGGCATCGGCGGAGCCATGGACATCGCCGCCGGCGCAAAAATCTTGATCGTTTGCATGGAGCACACCACCAAAGACGGCGCGCCAAAAATCGTGAAGCAATGCACCTATCCGCTCACCGGACTGGCCTGCGTCGACGTGATCGTCACCGATCTCGCGGTCATCGACGTCGAGTCCGATGGTTTGCATCTGCGCGAAGCCGCTTCCGGCTGGAGAAACGAAGAAATTCAAAACCTCACCGGCGCCAAGCTGCATTTTTAGTTCGCTCGTTCCGCCGCGAAGCTGCATTTCCGATTCGCCTTGTTTCAGTTGCCAAGCTGCATTTAATTCAAAGTGCTCCAACTTCCAAAAATCTTCTGAGCTACAATCGCGCCGCGACTCGCGCGGCGACACGCCCGTCTTCGCGGCGAACAATGAGCACCAGGCCGTCGGTCAGCGGAACGCCCGCGCTGGGAACTTCCAACTCATAGGCCCACTCCAGCCGTTCGGGCAATTCGGCGGCAAGTTCCGTTGCGTAGGGCGGGATACGCTTCACGTTGAAAAAAAGAATTTTGAAGTCAGTCGCCTTGCGCAGCTCGACGCCGCGCTTCCAGAACAGTTCGAGATGCAATTTACCCATCATTTCGCGGGTCAGGTACACGCGGTCGGCATCCTGGACCTGCGCGCTGCAGGGTTGATCGTGGATGATGAAGAGCAGCTTGAGGGCTTCGGGAAAATCGGTGACTGGTTCTTTTCCACGAAGATAGCGGGTGCCTTCATCGTCGTCGACACGTTTTAAATCATCGAAAAAATGGCCGGCAGTCACGCGTCCGGCCAGGCGGAAACAGGTGTGCTCGCCGAGGCTGCCGTCGGTTTCCAGGAATACGCCGCCTTCGAAATTCCAAATCGTTTTCGGAACGTGTTTGGTTTTGTCGGGTGGTTTTTGCGCGCTGAGCCAGAGCGGTTGGCTGAACAGAAATGCGGCGGCGAAAATTGCGCGAGCTACTTGGGAGGGAAAGCGCATCGCTGGTTTCTGATTTTAGTTTACCGGGTTGGGTAGCGTCTGTCTGGCAAGGGCAGGTTTGACGGGCGGCGCCGGGATTCATGGATGGGTCATGTCTTCGGCGCGAACCAGTTTGTCGAATTCCTCGCCGGTGATGAAGCCGAGCTTGATGGCCGCTTCGCGCAGGCTGCTGTGTTCGTGGTGGGCGGTGTGGGCGACTTTGGCAGCGTTGTCGTAGCCGATTTTGGGTGCGAGGGCGGTCACCAGCATCAGCGAGTTCTTGACGTAGTGATCGAGTTGCTCGCGGTTTACTGCGATGCCGTGGGCGCAATGCTCGACGAAACTGTTGCAGGCGTCCGCGAGAAGTTCCACGGAATGCAGATAATTGAAAATCATGACCGGCTTGAAGACGTTGAGCTCGAAGTTGCCTTGCGCGCCGGCGAAGCCGATGGCCGCGTCGTTGCCCATGACCTGGGTGGCCACCATGGTGAGCGCCTCGCACTGCGTGGGATTTACTTTGCCGGGCATGATCGACGAACCGGGCTCGTTTTCCGGCAGGGTCAATTCGCCCAAGCCGCAGCGCGGGCCGGAAGCCAGCCAGCGAATGTCGTTGGCAATTTTCATCAGGGAAGCGGCGAGAGTTTTGAGCGCGCCGCTGGCAAAGACAATTTCGTCATGCGCGGAGAGGGCAGCGAACTTATTGGGATGGGAGCGGAAGGGAAGGGCGGTCAGTTCGGCGATTTTGCGCGCGGCACGCTCGGCAAATTCCGGGTGGGCGTTGAGGCCGGTGCCGACGGCGGTTCCGCCGATGGCCAAATCGTACAAACCATCGAGGGCGGTGCGGATGCGGGCTTCGTCGCGCTCCAGCAGGCTGACCCAGCCGGAAAATTCCTGGCCGACGGTGAGCGGGGTGGCGTCCTGGAGA
>DATCOK010000594.1:0-6916 GCA_036564765.1 Candidatus Acidiferrum sp.
CGCATCACCTGACCCAGACCATCATGTATTGAACCGCGCGGAGAATCTTGCACCGCGATTCCCTTCTCGAAAGGAAGTTTGACCATGCATAAACATTGGAGTTTGCAAATTTTGGCGGCTCTCGCGTTGACCGCACTATTCGCAGCGTCGGGAGCGGCTCAAGGAATGCGCAAGGTCATCATCGATCAGGACTGCGCCGGCCCCGGCGGCACCGACATGCAAGCCATCCTCGCAATCGTCAACTCTCCCGACACCGATGTACTCGGAATCACCGTGCTCACCGGCGACGCCTGGCGCGACGAAGAGGTGCAACACACCTTGCGCCTGCTCGAAATTATCGGACGCACCGACATTCCAGTGCTGCCCGGGGCGGTTTTCCCGCTGGTAAACAGCAAGGAATACATCGCCAAATGGGAGACGATGTACGGCAAAGTCGTCTATCAAGGCGCATGGAACTTCGCGCGTGGTTACGCCGTGCACGGGCCCTACGATATTCCGCGGATGCCCGAAGGCGCGCCCACCACCAAAGCTTCGACCGAAGATGCCGCGCACTTCCTCGTGCGCATGGTGAATCAATATCCGCACGAAGTTACCGTGTACGCCGCGGGACCGATGACCGATCTCGCGCTGGCGCTCGCGCTCGATCCGCACTTCGCGGAGAAGACCAAAGATCTGATTGTCATGGCGGGCAGCATCAATCCCCGCACCGACGATCCGGAGTTCAGCCTCACGCCGCGCCGCGAATTTAATTTCTGGATCGATCCCGAAGCCTCGCACGCCGTCTTGCACGCTCACTGGCCGCGCATCGTGCTTACCACGGTCGACATTTCGGTGCAGACCCGCATGGAAAAGAGCCTGATCGCGGAAGTGGCCAAGAGCCAGGCGCCCGGAGCGCAGTACGTCGCCAAATATGCGGAAGCCAATTATCTGTGGGACGAATTAGCGGCGGTGGCGTGGCTCGATCCCAGTTTTATTACCAAGTGGCAGAAGCTCTACATCGATGTCGACATCGATCACGGCGCGTCCTACGGCGATACCCTCGCGTGGGCGCCTGGCCAGCAACCGGGTATGGGCGAACAACTCGTCGAAGTACAGAAGGAACTGGACAAGGAAAAGTTTTACAAGGAATACGTGGAATTACTGTCGCGTACGGCACGCAAGCCGGCAACTGCTTCGCCGAAATAATGGCGGAAGGTTACTGCGAAGGCTTGGAAGCCTTGGCCACCGCCTGGCGGTACTCGGAATCATCGGGCGCAAGTTCGGCCGCTTTGCGAAACGCGTCTACCGCGCGATTACGATTGTTCTTGCTCATCCAAATTTTGCCAATTTCGAAGTACGCGTCCGCTTCCTTGGGATTCACGGAAGTCACCTCTTCAAACGCGCGCAGCGCCGCATCGGCATTCCCGTCAGCGGCCTCGATCACTCCCTGCACAAACAAAAAATCTGGCTGGTAGGGCTGAATACGCATCGCCTTGGCGATAGCTTCGCGCGCTTGCGCGGGCTGCTTCATCGAAAAATAGATCTTGGCCTGCTGCGAGTAAGCGAAACCGTTCTCGGGATTTTTCTCCAGCGCCTGCCGCAACAGTTCCATCGCCTCGGGAAAGTTATTTTTCATCGCCAGTTCGTTGGCTTGTTCCACCAGGTGCAGCGATTGCACGCGATTCTCCGCCTGTTCATGTTCAGCGCGCGAGGCCGCTTCGAACTGCGTCCGCACCCCGTCCGCCAGTTCCTTTTTGCCTTCGCAATCGTAGGCATTGGCCAGTAGAAACAACCCGTCGCCATCTAGCTCCGGCTGCCGTTCGTCTGGTCGCAGAATGGCCACGGCCTTCTCGCACTCTTTCGCGCGCACCAGCAGCTTGGCGTACAAAATTCGTGCCTGCAGGTACTGCGGCCGTTCGGAGACAACCTTTTTTACGTCTGCGACGGCTTTTTCAGTCTTGTCCGCATCGGCGTAAATTCCCGCGCGCAAAAATAGCGCCAATCCATTGCCGGGCTCTTTCGCCAACACCTCGTTCAATTCCTGCAACGCCAGCGAGGAATCTCCCTTTCTCAGATAGGCGCTCGCCAACTGGTTGCGGACGTTCAAGTTTGCCGGCTCGAGTTTCAGCGCGGCCTGCAGTTCTTCGATCGCCACGTCGAACGCCTGCGCTTCCAGTTCCAGGCCGCCGCTCGCCGTGAGCACCGCCACGCTACGTGGATGTCGCCGCCGCGCCATGGCTAGAGTCCGGCCGGCTTCGTCTTCGTTGTGCACTCGGCGGTATAGCTCCGCGAGCATAAGCTCGGCTTTCTCATTCTCCGGCTCTCGTTTCAGAATCTTCCGGCACGCCGCAATGGCCGCCGGTAGTTCTCCGGCCTTCCCCAGTCGCTCCACCTCGCTAAGCGAACTGGCGCTCGCCACCACTCCGCCAACTTCCTGATTCATTCGTGAAGTGGATGCTAAAGCGAATTCCGCGGACAACCACGCCAACCAAAAGGCGCACACCAGCAAATTGGAATTGTGAGGACTCTTCATGCAACGGATTTCCCGCAAACAGCAGCATACAACAGCGCCAATTTTCTCCATCGATTGACCACCAACTTTTACACGAGCAGCGACGGTTTGCCGATGGCCTTGCGCCCGTCGCTATGTTATCGTTCCCCGCGTTTGCGGCTGTGTGGCCAAAAAAACGTATGCGAATCAGTTTCATCTGTGGAGCCACAACTCGTCCGGAGAAATATGCCTGAGCCCGCCCAAGTCGTCGGTATCGGAAGCTGCGGCGTCGATTATTTCGCCATCGTCCCGCGCCTCCTCGGCCCCGAAGAAAAAATCAACGCAGATCGTCTCGAGATTCATGCCGGCGGCGTTACCGGCAACAACCTCACGCAAGTCGGTCGCCTGGGCGTTTCCGCCGCGTGGCTGGGACTGATCGGCGACGACGACAGCGGCCGACTCATCAGGAAAGCCTTCGCCGATGATGGCTTAGATCTCTCCGGCATCGAAACCATCAAGGGCGAGCAATCCACGTTCGTATGGATTCCCGTTGACGCGCAAGGCGAGCGCTGCATCTACATGTTCCCCAACGTGAACGGCAAACTTTCGCCCGCGCAGGTGCGCACCATTTTCACCTCGCACATTACCAAAGCGCGCCACTTCCACACCGAAGCTTCGCAACTTCCCCTCCCTCCCATCAAAGAAGGCATGCAGATCGCCAACGCCGCCGATGTGCGCGTCATCTTCGACCTCGACGTGGCACCCAGTTACTTTGCGCAGGCGAATCTGGGCAGCGCCGACGACCTCGTCGCCGCGATGCGGATGGTGGATGTTCTGAAACCCTGTAAAGCGGCTGCCCGCGAAATTACCGGCGAAACCGACTACGAAAAAATGGCCAAAAAACTTTTGGCGCTGGGCCCGAAAGTCGTCGCGCTCACCATGGGCGCGGACGGCTCGCTGATCGCCACCGAAAGCGAAATGGTGCACATCCCGCCGTTCAAAGTTTCCGTGGTGGATTCCACCGGCGCGGGCGACGCCTTCATGGGCGGTTTGTCCTACGGATTGTTACAGAAGTGGGACCACCAGCGCGTTGGAACGTTCGCCAACGCCTGCGCGGCTATTTGCTGCACCAAAGTCGGCGCGCGTTCCATGGGACGCCGCGTCGATGTCATGGCGCTCATTCGCGAACAGCGCCCGGCGGAAGCTGCGTCATTCTAACCACGAGTTTCAAGAATAATTTTCACCGCGAATCGCTATAGCTCAACAAGCGCACTCAGGAGAACCGCCCATGTTTGTTCCACACACGTTTGTCGTGGCTCTCATCATGATGATCGCCAGCGCGGTCTGCTGGGGCTCATGGGCCAACACTTACAAAGGCGTCAAGAATTATCGCTTCGAATTATTTTACTGGGATTACGCACTCGGAATTTTTCTGATCTCCGTGGTCCTGGCCTTCACCATGGGCAGCACCGCCGATGATCCCTCGCGTTTCCTGACGAACGTGCACCACGCCGACAATTCCAACATAGCCTCCACCATGTTCGCCGGGGTGATCTTCAATCTCGCCAATCTGCTGCTCGTCGCGGCCATCGATATGGCCGGCCTAGCCATCGCTTTCCCCGTTTCCATCGGCATCGCGCTGGTCGTCGGCGTGGTCTCCAGTTTCATTTTGCAACCGAAAGGCAACGCCGGTTTGCTCGCCGCGGGCGTGGCGTGCGCGGTGATCGCGGTCATTCTCGACGGCAAAGCCTACGGAAATCTCGCCACCGCCAACCGCGAGATCACCAGAAAAAGCATCATCACCTGTGTTGTTTCCGGCGTGTTGATGGGCATTTGGGCGCCCTTCGTCACCCGCTCCATGACCCACGGAAACACCCTCGGCCCCTACAGCGTCGCGGTTTTTCTGACGCTTGGCGCGCTGCTCTCCTGCCTCATCTGGAATATCTATTTCATGAAGCATCCGCTGGTGGGTCAGCCCGTGGACTTCGCGGATTTTTTTCGCGGCCCGGCATCCGGTCACATCCTCGGTATTCTGGGCGGCTGCATCTGGGGCATCGGCACGGTCTTCAATCTGGTTGCCGCCAATTTCACCGGCGTGGCCATCTCTTATGCTATCGGCCAATCTGCTCCGATGGTCGCCGCGCTCTGGGGAGTCCTCGCGTGGAAAGAATTTCGTGGTGCGAATCAGCGCGCCTATCTCTATCTCGGCTGCATGTTTTTCTTCTATTTGCTCTCCATCCTGGTCATCTCGTACGCCAACACGGCCACGTAAGCTCCTCAACATTGGTAGTTTCTAATCTTCAAAATTCTCCTTCCGATTTGGCCGTTCGAACGCTGGATAGCACTCCTGAAGGAGTGTGCTTTGCCGCTACCCGTACCCCAGGTCGCCGACGGCGGTGCTATGTTCATTCGACTTACAGCACGATTCCACCCGTGGACATCACACATCTCTTCGCGCTTGCCCCATAAGATCGCGATCCGCTTCTTCCATTTTGGTACGCCCGGGCGCCCAGAACTCCCATTTGAAAATTACCCGTGGCTGAGGATCGCGTGAACAACCTCAGCACCATCAAGAACTTGTTTGATTTTGGGGCCCGCGGCAACGGAGCGGATCCGGCCCGCAAGGGTATCTGGCGCGAATACATCGTTGGCTTCTCGTTCGTATTGCTCTACATCCTGCTTGACCGCTCCACGGTTTCTTTTCAAATCTGGTCCGGAATTAGCGCATGGTATCCGCCAACCGCCATAGCCCTCGCTCTGCTCATCGTCGGCGGTGTCCGCTATGTCCCGTTCTATCTGCTGGCCGGCGTCATCGCCTCGATAGTGAATTACCACCAAGCCATCACTTCCTACATGTTTACCGTCGGAAACCTGGTGCTTATTAGCTTATATCTTTGCGCCGCCATCGTTCTCCGCCGCGTTCTCAAAATAAATTGGCGACTCACATCCATGCGTGACGTCATGTGTCTTCTTTTTGTTGCGCTGCCGTTTTCCTGCCTCGTGGCCCTCGCGGGCACCTATACTCTCGTTCTCGACCACGCCGTCTCCCCCGGCCAGTACCTCACCGCCACCTTGAATTGGTGGATCGGCGATGCCGTAGCCATCGCCTGTTTCACTCCCTTTTGCCTCGTCTACATCATGCCGGCGGTGCAACGATTTCGGAGCCTCGGAGAGCCGCCAGACACCGAATCCGTCCCTCCGCTCGAACGCTTGCACGAAGCACGCGGCCTGCATCGCGTTCTGGAGTCCATCGCGTTCGCTCTCGTGATTATCGGCACCCTTTGGATTGTCTTGGGTCCAGACGCCTCCGACAACCACGACGAATTCTATATTTTCTTTCTTCCGATCATCTGGGTCGCGGTGCGCCGCGGGCTTCGCGGAGCCACGGCAGGCATTCTGATTCTGGACCTCGGCATCATTCTATCCATGCGTTTCTCGCCCCACGAAGTGAATCACTTCGCGGTGCTTCAGTTCCTCATGCTGATCCTTTCGCTCACCGGGCTGGTGCTAGGCGGCTTGATCAGCGAGCGCGACCGCACCGAAAAGCGCCTTTCGCGGGAAAAAGAGCGCATCCGCTTGCTCCTGGAATCCGTGGGTGAAGCAGTCTACGGCATAGACCCCAACGGGAACTGCACCTTCTGCAATCAAGCTTTTCTCAGCCTGATGGGGTTTCCTTCGCAACAGGCCATGCTAGGCAGAAACATTCACGACGCCATACATCACACGGCTGCCGACGGTTCTCCTTTTCCATGGGAGGATTGCCCGCTAAGAAAAATCTTGAAGACCGGTCGCGAGTATCATACCCACGGCGAGCCGGCGTACCGTTCTGACGGAACCATAGTGTTCGTCGAGATGCGTGCCCAACCACTCATGCAGAACGGAAAGATTCTTGGCGCGGTGGTCACCCTAGTGGATATCACCGAACGCCTGAGCGCCCAGGAATTCCTGCACCAGGCCAAGGAAGACGCCGAAGCCGCCAACCGCGCCAAAAGTGACTTCCTTGCCAATATGAGCCATGAATTGCGCACGCCTATGAACGGCATTCTGGGCATGGCGGCGCTGGCCTTGGATACGGATTTAACGGCGGAACAGCGCGAATACCTGGATATGCTGAAAAGCTCCGGCGAATCGCTGCTCACCTTGCTCAATGACATACTCGACCTTTCCAAGATCGAATCCGGCAAGCTGGAACTAGAACTCAGCGATTTCTCCATCGAGGATTGCATCGAGCAATCGCTCCGGCCTGTCGTTCCCCTGGCCCAGGAAAAATCGATCGAGCTGGTCTGGAACGTCGTCAACGTCCCTCCACTCGTGCGCGGTGATCACGTCCGGTTGCGCCAGATCCTCATCAATCTGATCGGCAACGCCTTGAAGTTTACCTCCCAGGGCGAAGTGAGCGTTGTCGCGGAGCTATCCTCCAAAGCTGGCTCTCCCATGCTCATTCAC
>DATCOK010000595.1:0-2962 GCA_036564765.1 Candidatus Acidiferrum sp.
GCAACACCTGGCGCGGCGGTTTCAGCGCCTGGAATGGGCCACGCGCTACCGTCCGATTCATCTGCATACGCTGCTGCTGGGTGCCGCTGCACCCAAAAATGACGCGGACTTTCTGTATTCATCGGAGCAAACGCACACCGGTGAAGCCGCGCGTCTGCTGCAGGCTGCGGGTGTTCCCTCCAACGAGCAGGTGGCAGAAGCGCTGCACGCAGACTTTCAACGCCGCGGCGTATATCTGTCGCACGTTCTTGAATGCCCGCTGGAGACTGGCGCTGCGGCGTCCCTCAGCGATTTGCTTACTTCACGCCTTCCAGCGCTCTTTACGCGCATTCGCCGGTCGCTGAAGCCTAAACGACTGGTGTTCATTTCGGTTGCGCTCGCTCCCTTGGTCGAAAGGTTCGCGGCCGCGAATCTGGAGTGTGAGTTGATCGTCGATGGCGACCGCCCGTTCGCCGTGGATGATCCCGAGGCTCAACGTGCAGGGGCATCGGTGGCGCGCCTTCGGGATGTGCTGGCTATTCCCGCGACCCGCTAATCGGGCCTAAATCCGGCGGCGACACTGCGCAGCCACTAAGGCCGCTCCCATTTTCGCGCTGTGATAGAATCACCCTGTTCGGGACTGGCTGCGTTGTGAGGTGCAGTTGTGCAGAAACGCGCGAAATTCGGTGTGGGCATCGGCGTGATCATTCTCTCGCTCGGCTTTCTCGCGTGGCTCGGTTACGGCGAAAGCAAAACCTACTACCACACCATCGCGGAGTTGCAGACGCTGCACGGCGCTTCGCTGAGTCACCGTATGCGGGTCGGCGGAACCGTTGAGCCCGGCAGTATCAAGCGCCTTTCCGGCCGCGTCGATTTCGTGCTGCAAGGGGAAGGAAAGCTGCTTCCCGTGAGCTATGTCGGCAGCGAACCGCTGCCCGACACCTTTGTGGATAAATCCCAGGCATTGGTGGAAGGTAAGCCCGCGCCCGACGGTCGCTTTGTCGCCGAGCACGTGCAAGCCAAGTGCGCCTCAAAGTACGAAGCCGCTCCCGGTGGCACGGCTGCGCCCGGTGCGGGTTCTTCGCGCCCAAACACCGCCAGCACTATGTAACGCTCCTCCGATTCGGGAGGAGGAAGTGGGGACTACGTGGATGTATTCGGATCTTTCGCGCTCGTTCTGGCTTTCGTGTGTGCGCTGTATGCCTTCATCGGCGGCATCGCAGCGATTCGCACGCGCCACCCGCTACTGGTAAAAAGCACCCGCCAGGCCGGACTGGCCACCTGCGGCCTGATTTTCCTCGCGACCTTCAGCCTCGAGTACCTTTTCTTCAGCGACAATTTTGCCAGCGCTTACGTGGTGGCGCACAGCAATCGTAATCTCTCCGCGTTCTACAAGGTCGCCGCGCTCTGGTCTGGCCAGGAAGGTTCGCTGCTGTTCTGGAGCTTTCTCCTGGCGGTTTACGTTTTCTCCGTGCTGCTCACGTATCGGCATAAAAATGGCGAGCTGATGCCGTATGTCGGCGTTGTGCTCGCCGGTGTGCAGATTTTTTTTCTAACGCTGAATAATTTCGTCGCCAGCCCATTCAAGGCGTTGGGCGTTCCGGGCATACACGGCGCGATGGATCTGGTTGCTCGCGGCGATGGCAACGGTCTGAACCCGTTGCTGCAATATCCGGAAATGGTGATTCATCCGCCGAATCTTTACTCCGGCTACACCGGCTTCACTATTCCCTTTGCGTTCGCCCTTGGGGCGTTACTCGCGCGCTATCCCGGCGAAAAGTGGATCCACCTCACTCGCAAATGGACCATGATCGCCTGGGGCTTTCAGACCGCGGGAATTTTGCTGGGCGCGCATTGGGCCTACGCGGTTCTGGGCTGGGGCGGTTACTGGGCTTGGGATCCGGTCGAAAACGCCTCACTGCTGCCCTGGCTGACGGGGACCGCATTTCTGCACTCGGTGATGATGCAGGAAAAGCGCGGGATGATGAAAGTGTGGAACGTGTGGCTGGTCTTTTCCACGTTCTTACTCTGTATTCTCGGGACATTTCTGACGCGCAGCGGCGTGGTCAGTTCGGTGCACGCCTTCGCCAGTTCCAACATTGGCAGCTGGTTTGTCGGTTTCATGGCGGTCATCATGCTGGTCTGCCTGGCCGCGTACTTCAAGAATCGCGACTACCTAAAGAGCGAAAACCAGCTGGACTCCATCGTTTCGCGCGAATCCAGTTTTCTTTTCAACAATTTGATTTTGCTGGTCTCCTGCATCGCGGTGCTCTCCGGCACACTCTTTCCGGTCTTCTCGGAATGGTTTACCGGTGACCGTATCAGCGTGGGCACGCCCTTTTTCAACAAGGTCAATATTCCCATCGGACTGCTATTACTGTTCCTTACCGGTGTTGGGCCGCTGCTGGCCTGGCGTAAGACTTCGCTCGATAGCCTGAAGCGCAATTTCGGATGGCCACTGCTTGTCGGCCTGGTGGCCGGTGTCGTCGGCTTTGCGCTCGGCGTGCGGGAATTTTATTCGCTGGTCTGTCTGATCCTTTGCGTCTTTGTGGCCTCTACCATCACGATGGAGTTTTATCGCGGCGCCAAAGTCATTCGGGCGCGCTCCGGCGCATCCTTTCTGGCCTCGGCCGTGGACCTCACGATGCGTAACACTCGCCGTTATGGCGGTTACATCGTGCACATGGGCATGGTGTTGATTTTCATCGGCCTGGCCGGCGCGGCCTTCAATCGTGACGTACAAAAAGAAATGCAGATTGGCTCGACCATGCAGATCGGGCCATATGCGCTGCTGCTGCAGAACTTCGACACCAAGCAGGAGAAGAATTACACCGCCGAGCGCATGATCATCGAAGTTTCACGTAACAATAAGCCGGTGATGATGCTGTACCCCGAGCGCCGCGTTTTCCCCGCGAATCAGGCTTCCGGCACCATGGTGGCCATCTATTCCACGTTGAAGCAGGATCTTTACGTGGTGTATGCC
>DATCOK010000596.1:0-9513 GCA_036564765.1 Candidatus Acidiferrum sp.
GCTTAGACGTGGCTGGCAAGTTTCGTGAAGGCCGCTCCAACGACCGGCCGCCTCGCGTGCGCGCATACCCAGGTTTCACCGCGAACGATATCATTCGCCGCCTGACCAAGCCGTAATCCCCACCCTCAGCACAACTTCAGCCAAACCTCAGCAAGCCCTCGGGACGCCGCCGCACTCCGCCGGTTATCTCCCGGAAGCGACATTTTTCACTGGGGGCTCCCATGCCATACGCCAGAATCCTCGCGGCGCTGTCAGTCGTGTTGTTTGCAACTGTGGCACAAGCTCAATCTCCCACGCAGCCGATTCATTTCCACCTGGTTCATGGATTCGTCATCCTCGCGCAAGGCGAAATCGGCGGCCTCGACCACCTGAACATCCTGATCGACACCGGGGCGGTACCCAGTGCGCTGAGCCGCAGGGTCGCCGCCCAGCTCGGCGCGCGTGGTCCATCAAGCGACCTCTCCTTGCCGTCTGGCCTGATCCAGGCTCAATACGCCACCGTCAAAGATGTGCGGCTGAACTGGGTCCACAAAGAAAGCCTCGACATGGTTATCCTGGACCTCGCCGCCTTTGAGGAAAGACTCGGAACCCGAATCGACGCAATCCTGGGTTTAGATCTATTCGCCAACGACAATTTTTCCATCGATTATAGAGACGCGACGATCCGCCCGGGTCTCTCCGGCAGTTCCCACCATCAGGCCCCTGCAGAAATTTTATACGTGGGCGCAGCACCCTACTGGGTGCTGTCCGTGCAGTGCGATGGCGCAACGACACACGTGCTTCTGGACACCGGCGCCGACGACGTCACATTATTTGCAAACGCTGTCGCGCACATCACCCGCCGCGGGGGGCAATCGCAGGATAATCTCTTTGCCAGCGCTTCGATCAAACCCGCCTCAAGCGCCACAGGTCAATTCATTCTCGGCGATGCGATTTTCGCAAAGCAGCGCCACTCGGTCATACCGAAGCCTACCGGCGCATTGGGAGACCTAGATGGATTTCTGGGGCCCACGGCCTTGCACATCCGCCGCCTGGAATTCGATTGGCAACACCGACTTTTGTGGTGGGACGACAAATAACGCCGCGAGGGAACTATTTCTGCTGCACGCAAACCTCTCCGCGAGGCTGGACGATCGGCACAAGCTGCTCCGGTGATGCCGCGCGGAAATCCGCCGGTGAGTCTGCAGTCTTCTTCACCGAAACCGGCGCTGAATATTTCCTTGGTCCAACATCACGTTGGGCGTCCCGCAGTCGCGCGCGAAACTGGCCAATTCGAACCGACGCCTTAAGTAATGACGCCACCGGCAAAACACCTCCGAGTTTATGCTCAGCTATCGACGCCAGTCCTATCGAAGCGATGCATCCGCAATTCGAACAGTCCGGATTGCCGCCAAACTGACACGGCGTAATCATTGTTCGCAAATCCGCCGAAATTGTTTTGGTTGTCAACGCAAACACGCAATCTTCTGGGCTAGCTGGCGGATTCGCGAATTGCCGGATCACTGCGGCCGGCATGTCCAGTTTAGGAAATTCTTTGCGCAGCTCCAGCATCTCAGCAATCGCCTGCCCGCGTTCCGCAGGACTGAGAATCTCCTCCAGCTTGTCTCCCAACTGCGGCGTAAACATGCTGAACCAGACTTTCTTGATTTCCGGCCGCGGCGTCCAGAATTTCAGAAACTCCGCGAGATAACCCGGCCGCTTCATCATCTGCGCCGTGATCGTCGAATGAATCGTGACCCGCTGCCCGGCAATATTTTTCAGGATGCGCTCATAGGTAGCCGGCGCACGCCGCGCGTCATGCTCCGGCCGCAATCCGTCAATCGAAACGACCACGTGCAGCAGCGGCATAATTGCCCAGTCCGCATGCATCTTTCGAAACGCGCTGGTCACAATCTGTACGTGGATGCCGCGCGCCGTGAGCCGCGGTACCAGCGCTTCCAGTTCGCGATAACGCACCAGTGGATCGCCGCCCACGATCGACAAATGTAGCGGTTGCTCGCGGTCCACCACCTCCAGCACCCCGTCGATCAGCGCCTGCCCTTTGCGATCGTTCAACTCTCGCAAAGTCTGCGAACCGCCCAGATGCGCGTCGTCAAACGCATAACAACCCGGACATCGCAACGGACATTCCCGCGTAATCTCAATCGACAACGCCGGCTGCCGCCCGGATAAGATCTTGCCCCAAGCCTGAAATATCTCTGTCGTACGCACGTTGTTGAGCCTTGGTCGTTTCTATCTTTTCTATCAGCACGGCTGGAACATCGTTGAAGTGAACTAAATCAAATACGCGGACTTCTGCCGCCCGAACTCTGGCGATGCAGGCCAGGGCCCTCTGCCTGCGTGAAACGCAGTATCGGCGCCGCGTTTTCTTTCATGCATTACGATGCGGCCAGACTGGCGGATGTCGCCTCAATGCGGCATTTTCGCGCGAGCTGCAAGTTTTCTTTGGCGACGGGATTCGCCATTGCAGCTCCACATGTCGCGCCTTCAGATCTCGCTGAGGTGACCGCTAAGCATGCGGCCGATAAAAAATCGCGCTACTGACGCTCTTGGGTGAAAGAATGTAAACGGCGCAGGCACCTCGCGAAACAAAATCGTCCGGCGCAAAAAAGACTCGACCCCTTGCATGTCGTTTAAGCTTATCTACCGATGATCGACCTGAAAGATTGGACTCCCAAGTCCATCCAACTTTTACAGAAATATTCCTGGCAACAGTTCGGCGCGGACCTGCTCGCCGGCGTCACTGTGGGACTCGTAGCCCTGCCGCTGGCCATGGCCTTCGCTATCGCGTCGGGAGTTCCACCGCAACTCGGTCTCTACTGCGCGGTCATCGCCGGTTTTCTGATTTCCGCGCTGGGCGGCTCTTCCACGCAAATAGGCGGCCCCACCGGAGCCTTCGTCGTCGTGGTTTCTGGCATCGTCGCCAAATACGGCATCGAAGGCTTGTACCTCTGCACGCTCATGGCTGGCGTTTTTCTCGTCGTGCTCGGCGCCACGGGTCTTGGGAGTGCGGTCAAATTTATTCCCCGCCCTGTCGTCGTCGGCTTCACCAATGGCATCGCCGTAATTATCGCCAGCACGCAGATAAAGGATTTCTTTGGGCTGAAAATCGAGCATGTGCCCGGCGAATTCTGGGCCCGCCTGGAAACCATCGCGAGAAACTTCGGTACGCTTTCTTACACCGAAACGCTTCTCAGTGTTTGCGCCCTCATCGTGATTCTCTCGTGCATCCGCTGGCTGCCAAAAGTTCCCGGCTACATCGTGGCGCTTTTTGCCGGCACCTTCGCCGTCTGGGCTTTTCATTTACCGGTGGAAACCATCGGCACGCGTTTCGGCGGTATTCCCTCAGGCCTGCCGACATTGAATATTCCAGCGTTTCACTTTTCTCACTTGCGCCCGCTGGTCGGTGCCGCCATCACCATCGGCATGCTCGGCGCCATCGAATCGCTCATGTCGGCCGTCGTTTCCGATCGCATGAGCGGCGACAAACACAATCCCAATGTCGAGTTGATCGCTCAGGGCATCGCCAACATTGTTTCGCCGCTGTTTGGCGGACTGCCCGCCACCGGCGCGATCGCTCGCACCGCCACCAACATTCGCTCCGGCGCGCGCACTCCGGTAGCCGGCATGATCCATGCGCTGACCCTGCTTGCAATTCTCCTGTTCGCTGCCCCGCTCGCAAAATTTGTGCCGCTCGCGGCGCTCTCCGCAATTCTGCTGGTCGTCGCCTGGAACATGGGCGAGTGGCGGGAAATTCCCGATCTCCTGAAGCTTCCCAAACTCGAAGTGGGCACTTGGCTCATAACCTTCTTGCTGACCGTTTTCGCCGATCTCACCGTCGCCGTCGAAGCCGGTATGATCATGGGAGCGCTCGTCTTTATTTCCAAAGTCACCAGCACCACCACCATCTCCCGCGTTACCCCCGACTACGTCGAGCACGGCCGCGGGCACAGCTTGCAGGACAAAGAGATTCCCTCCTTCGTGGCGGTCTTTCGCATTCACGGTCCGTTTCTTTTCGGCGCCGCGGACAAAATGGAAGAAGTCGTCCGTCAACTGCCGGACCTTCCCCCGGTCATCGTTTTGCGCCTCCGCAATATGACCGCCATCGACGCCACCGGCTTGCATGTCCTCGAACATTTTGCCGATCAAGTACACGCCTCGCACCGGGAGCTGCTGCTGTGCGGCGCGCTCGAGCAACCGGCCCTGTTCATGCGTCAGGCCGAATTCGAAGAGCACGTAGGTAGAAATAATATTTGTGGAAGTATCGCCGAAGCTCTGGTCAGAGCCCGCGAAGTTTATGACGAAATGTGCGCCAAGCTGCTAGCCGATCCGCCACACGGCCCCGAACTGATTGAACGTGAACACTAATCTCTAAAAGTAATCTGCTCACCAGAACGGTTGCTTCGCTGGCACAAACACCACTGGCACCTCCGGCACCAGCGGCTTCAACCACCGCACACACTCTTCCATCCCCGCCTGCTCCGAAGGAATGTGTCCTAACACAATCAGAGCCTTTTGTTTTTTCTCGCTCACGGCGTCCGCGGCATACTCCACCGTCTCCCACTCGCGCGATTCTCCCGTAATCAGCAATTGCACCTCGGGCTTCTCCAGCGCACCAATTTCCCGCTGCATACCTGCAGCTCCCGGCGAGAGCGCCACCCGCGTGATTTTCTGCTTCGGATCGCCCACCACCCGCATGGTGTGAAGACTCAGCCGCGCCTTCAACTCGGCCGCCAATTTTTCCAAAGTAGTTTCCGGAATCGTAAAATAATATTGATTCTGCTTGTCCTGAAACGCTTCCCACCCAAGAGCGTGCACCATGCCCGCCTCGATTCCGTCCGGCTGTCGCATATGCCAATGGTCGTGGAAGCGCCACACCACCAGGTGATGCTCTTTGATGAAGGCCAGCTTCTGCGCCAATACCGGATCGCTCTCCTTCTCCGGAATCTCCGTGAACTCATCCAGATGATTGTAAAAAGTAGGCTCGTGGGTGATCACCAGATTTTGCCCCGCGGCCGCCGCGCGCTCCAGCACATCATAGGTGGCCATCATCGTCACCGCTACACCCGTCACCCTCGTTTCCGGATCGCCCGCCTTGAACGTGTCCACCGTCTCTTTCTGCCACGGCACTCCCACATGCTCCTGGATCCGTTTAATTACCTCGTTCGCGGTAATCGACGCCTGCTGCGCCGATGAAACCTGCGCGCCGCCCAAACACCCAACCCAAAAGGCCCCCAACACCAGGCCACGCACTTTTTTAATCATGATTTCCCTCGCTCGCTGACGCGCAGTGTAACAAGGAACCTCAACCCTAAGAACGAAATTCAGCCGCCGGCAAACTCAATGCTCTCGTCGCCTAAATAGGAGTCCGCAAACGCCTCAAATCGCCGCTCGACGTCTAACTGCGCAAATAGCCGGATTTGCTTGGGCGTGGACTGTAACGGGAGCGCAGGTATAATGCCCGCAACAGAACACTCTTGCAGCGCGAAGCACTCGGGGCTGCAATAACAAATCGCAATTTACATCACTGCAAAACGGTGAGGCGGAGGAAATATGCCGACGACGACGCGGATTGAGTTAGGAGGAGTGCCGGGGATGCCGGACTTACGCGGATATGTGACCCGCATTGGGCGCTTTGTATTAGCCTTCGTGATTTTATTGCTGCTGCTGTGGAGCACCACCTCCATTCCTACCGGTCACGTCGGCGTGCTCACACTGTTCGGGAGGGTGACCGGCCGTACGTTGTCAGAAGGCATTCACCTCATCAATCCACTCAACTCGGTGGAAAAACTTTCCGTGCAGACGCAATCTTTGAAGGAGAGCGCGAACGTTCCGTCCGAGGAAGGACTGATGCTGGCGCTCGACACTTCCCTGTTGTTTCGTCTGGATAAAGGAAAAGCTTCCTACGTGTTTCAAACTGTGGGGCCAAACTACGTCGAAAAAGTTGTCGAACCCACGCTGCGCGGCCATTCGCGCTGCCACCTCGTCGCACAGCGCCAATGCCCTGTACACCAATGCGCGGGAACTGGTGCAGGACCAGATTCAGAAAGATCTCACCTCGCAGCTCGAGCTGCGCGGCATCATCGTGGAAAATGTTTTGCTGCGCGACGTGCAACTGCCGGCCATGTTGAAAGGTTCCATCGAAGCCAAGCAGCAGGCTGAACAGGACGCGCTGCGTATGAGCTTCATCCTGCAGAAAGAAAAACAGGAAGCCGAGCGCAAGCGCATTGAAGCCCAGGGCATTTCGGACTTTCAGCGCATCGTGGCCACCGGCATCAGCGCGCAACTGCTGGAGTGGAAAGGCATCGAAGCCACCGAAAAATTGGCGGCCAGCAACAATACCAAGATCGTAGTCATCGGCAATCCGAAGAACGGCTTGCCGCTCGTGCTGGAACCTAAGTAAGGCTTGCGTTGGCCGAATCGAGATTCGGTTAGGCTGCAAGTTCTCATTTCTGCGACCTTCAGCTGGGGTTGGCAATGCAACGGCGTTCCTTCCCTGTGCCCCATCGCGCTGTAGAGTTCCGAGAAATTGTAGTCATAAAATATTTACGGCGCGGGCTGCGATTAGGACGAGGATGGCCAGCGAGATCAGCGACTGGGCTATCATGCCGAGTTTTGCGCCGCGGGATAACACGGCAGTGTCGGTGGGCGAGAACGCGGTACTAGTATTGAAGGCCAGAAAAAGATAATCGACGAACTCCGGCGTCCACGGTTGTTTTTTCTTTTTGTGCGCGGCCACGTCGTAGGTGTCTTGGTCGCGCTGCAACATTTGCGGAAAGAGAAACGCGCTGTTCAGTTTTCCCTTGGAGCGCTCGCGTTCGTGTGGTCCGCCAGCGTCCAGGCGCCAGTACCACAACGCGAAAACCAGAATGTTGGTGAGCCACAGGCCGACCGCGGAGCGCAGCAATGCTTCGGGCTGTTCGCGATGCTTCGGCAAGCCCTGTATCAAAAAGGCAATCGAAGCAATCATGGACACGGTAATCACGCCGTTGGCGATGAGCGTCAATATCCGCACTAACGGCATGTGCTTGCGGTAATGCGCAATGGTTATGGGGATGAGCAGAAACAGTACGATGGCGAGCAAGAGCCAGCGCGGTCCGACGGACAAGCTGTCCGGCAGGCCCAGGTAAAGCGCTGCATCGGCGACGATTGCGACGATCGCGGGCCAGTGTGGGATTTTTTCGGCGGGGTCGGTCATGAACGTTGAGAAAGTATACGCGAAAGAATCGAGATATTCGGCCACATAGAGATGCGTCGAGGCGATTTCATCTTGTCGATGTTGCCCTTGCACCAGCTGCATCGGTGAAGAACTGCAAATCTGCAAATTGTTAGCAGGGTGAGTCCTGGCTCGCTTCGCATACGTCTTTCTTTTAGGCATCCAAGTTGGATGGCTCATACTCGCGGCGCGTTTTATTTCTGGAACGGGGGATCGATGCGCGGTGTGATTCGAGTTGTGGCGGGGTTGCTGCTGATGTGCGCTGTTTTTCTCACTAGCGGCGTGGCGCAAGACCATGCGCCGAAGAATGCGGAAAAGTCCGCGGCCGCGGAAAACGGGCAAAGCCTGTCGGCGCCGGCTTTCGATGTGCATGCGGCGGTGGAGCAGTACCTCGCGAAGATGCCTGCGGACCAGCGAGCGCGCTCGAATGCCTACTATGAGGGCGGCTATTGGATGCAGCTGTGGGATTTTGTCGCGACGCTTTTGGTGATGGGAATATTGCTGGGCTTCGGCTGGTCGGCGCGCATGCGGGATTTTGCGGAACGCGTGACGCGCTTTCGTCTGCTGCAGACCGCGATTTACTGGGTGGAATTTATTGTGCTGACGAGCTTGCTGACGTTTCCTTTGACCGTGTACGAAGGATATGTGCGGGAACACAAGTATGGATTGCTGAATCAGACGTTCGGGCCGTGGATGCGCGATCAGCTGGTGATGCTGGCGGTCAGCGTAGTGCTCGGGGGAATTGTGATCGTGCCGCTGTTTGCTCTGGTGCGACGGCTGGGGAAAAACTGGTGGGTGTGGGGCGCGGTGGTCAGCATGGTGTTCAGTGCGTTCGTGGGCTTGATCGCACCAGTTTATCTGTTTCCGTTGTTCAACAAATTCACGGTGCTGGAGGATCCGCGAATTAAGGATCCGATTTTGAGTATGGCGCGTGCGAACGGGATTCCGGCGACGAATGTGTACGAGTTCGATGCTTCGCGGCAATCGAACCGCGTGAGCGCGAACGTCAGCGGGCTGGCTAATACGCTGCGCATTTCGCTGAATGACAATTTGCTGAAGCGCTGCACCCTGCCAGAAATTGAAACAACCATGGGACACGAGATGGGCCACTACGTTTTGAACCATGTCTACAAAGGCCTGGTGATGAATGGCGTGGTGGTGGTGATCGGATTCGCGTTTCTGGCGTGGGGCTTGCAGTTCGCGTTGGCGCGTTGGGGCGAGCGCTGGGGGATTCGCGGGACCGCCGATGTGGCGGTGCTGCCTTTGGCGGTGATGGTGTTGTCGATTTATTTTTTCGTGACCACGCCGATTGGAAATACCATCACCCGAACCATGGAGTTTGAAGCGGACATGTACGGCTTGAACGCGGCGCGGCAGCCGGACGGCGAGGCCAACGTGGATCTGTTGCTCGGCGAATACCGCAAGATGGATCCCGGTCCGGTCGAGGAGTTCATTTTTTACGATCATCCGAGTGGCCGTACGCGCATCACCGCCGCAATGCGATGGAAAGCGGAAAATCCAGAGACCGCCAACGCCGAGGAGGTAGTCCGGCCCATGTTCCCCGTGAAGTAGAGAGGGGGGTGTACCCCCTTGTTTTGCAAAAAACCGGCTGGAAGGTGTTGAACACAAAGAGAACGAGGGGTTAGTCGAGGGCAAAAAACGACAAAAGAGCGACATGCGATCGGCATCGAGGGCGCGATGGGACCTAGGGCTGGCTGGGGCTCCAGCGATAGCGGGCGGTTTGACGCGGGGGCGGAAAGATCGCACGAGTGTCGAGGCGGGGTGGGGGCGATCCCGTTTGTCGGCGGTCATGCTTTATTTTACTAGTCGGGTATAGGTACTTCAACGATAAAATGGTACAGGTGCAGAAACTGTACTTGTTGGAGTGGCCCAATTTGCCGATTCGAATTCGGAGAAAGAATCGAACAAAGCGCCCACCTTTTGCACGGACCGCAAAGGGTTGATTGTATAAGCGCGAAGGCTCCGTTCGCAGAGTCGGTATGCTTCTGTTTGGAGGACCGAAGCTAAACGTTAGTGAGGTCCACTAATTTTTGGGGTTCCACAAATAAAGTATAACGGCAAGAGGGCTCAAGTCACGATAAACGCGCTAAACGGAAATGTGAAATTTGCAAAAAACCACATGTCCGGTAACCCGACTTCCATGATAGGTCTTTGTCAAGAGGGCAAAAGCTCTCCCGACGCGCTTCGGAGGAGCGCGGGTGTAAATCTTTTTTGATTCCTCGCCGCGTGTGTTGGCCTCTCGGCCGTGGTTCCTAGATAGAACCAGACTTCCATTT
>DATCOK010000597.1:0-4400 GCA_036564765.1 Candidatus Acidiferrum sp.
CACCAAACTGTACCAGTGCCCATTTTTGACCCGAGTTGACCACCCTAGGCCCGCCTGCTATGGTGAAAAGTTATTGTGGCCGCAATTTTCCCGCTGTGCGCCACGGGCTCCTATGGAGGGAGCAATTCCCGAAATGGGCCTGACGAAACTGGTCATCCGCGGCGCTCGCCAGCACAATCTCAAGAATATCGACGTTGAGATCCCGCGTAACTCCCTGACCGTTATTACTGGCCTGTCCGGTTCCGGCAAGTCTTCGCTGGCATTTGACACTATCTACGCCGAAGGGCAGCGCCGCTATGTCGAGTCTTTGTCAGCATATGCGCGCCAATTCCTCGACCAGATGGAACGCCCGGAAGTGGACGTCATCGAGGGGCTTTCCCCGTCGATTGCGATCGAGCAGAAGACCACCACCCGCTCGCCACGCTCCACTGTTGGCACCATTACCGAAATTTACGACTACTTGCGCGTGATTTACGCCTCGGTCGGCACGCCGCATTGCCCGAATTGCGGCAAGCCCATCACCAGGCAGTCCGCCGAACAGATCGTGCAGTCTATTTTGCACGGCGAGCTTTGTCAGGCCGAAGACCGCGTGATGATTCTCGCGCCTATCGTCCGTGGCAGAAAAGGCGCCTACCGCAAGGAGCTGGAAAAGTTTGCGCAGGACGGTTACGTGCGCGTCCGCATCAACGGTGAGCTGTTTCCGCTGGATGAGTTGCCGGTCATCGACAAGCGCAAGAATCACACCATCGAAATTGTGATCGACCGTCTGCTGGTCAAGCCGGGAATCGCCGCGAGGCTGGAACAATCGATTTCCACTGCGCTGAAACTGGCTGGTGGCCTGGTGACCGTGGTCGTCGTCGGCGGAAAGGAACACGTTTTTTCCGAGAAGCTAGCTTGTCCGGACTGCGGCATTTCCGTGCCTCAACTGGAGCCGCGTTCGTTCAGCTTCAATTCGCCGTACGGCGCGTGTCCCACGTGCAATGGACTTGGTTCGAAGTACGATTTCGATCCCGCGAAGATCATCACCGACTGGTCGCGCCCGTTGTTTGAAGGTGCGCTTGGCCCGGGCTCGGCATCCGCGGGATTGAAGCGCACCCTGGAGCTCGCCGCGTACGCCCATGGATTTTTGTTGGAGACGCCCTTCGAGAAATTCCCGCCGCGCATTCAAAACATGATTTTGTACGGTTACCCGCCGTCGAATGCGCGCGTCTCGAAAGACGAAAATACCGTAGCGCTGAAAAAAGCCCGCAGCGAAAAAGGCTTTCATTTCCAGGGTGTGCTCAAATTTCTGCAAAGCAATTTCGAGGAGTCCAACTCAGACTCCTATCGCGAGTGGATGACCCGCTACATGTCCGCGACGCAGTGCGAAGTTTGTCGCGGCAAGCGTCTGCGGCCCGGTTCGCTGGCGGTGAAACTCGGTGGATTGTCGATCGCGGATTTCACCGGATTGTCGCTGGTGCAGGCGCGGGCGGCCGTGGACAAGATTCTCGCGCAATTGAGCGCGCGGCAGAAAGAGATTGCCGGACGGCCGCTGGAAGAAGTCGCCGAGCGCCTCGATTTCCTGCTGGCCGTGGGCCTGAACTATTTAAGTCTCGATCGCAGCGCGGCGACGCTTTCCGGCGGCGAAGCTCAGCGCATCCGCTTGGCTACCCAGATTGGCTCGCGTTTACGCGGTGTCTTGTATGTTCTCGATGAGCCGTCGATTGGTTTGCACGCGCGCGACAACGATCGCTTGCTTGGTTCGCTGGAACAGCTGCGCAATCTGGGTAACACGGTTCTGGTCGTCGAGCATGACGAAGAAACCATTCGCCGCGCCGACTTTGTCGTGGACCTCGGGCCCGGTGCCGGCGAAGCCGGCGGTTACCTCGTAGCGCAGGGCAAGCCGGAACTCATCGCCGCCACCAGCGCCTCACTGACCGGCCAATATCTCTCCGGTGCGACACGTATCGCGGTTCCAGAAAAACGCCGCAGCCCCAATGGCAAAGTGATTCAGGTGCTCGGCGCGACCGCTAACAATTTGAAAGATGTCGACGTCAATATTCCGCTGGGGCTGTTAACGGTGATTACCGGAGTTTCCGGCTCGGGGAAATCCACGCTCATCAATGATATTTTGTACCGCGCGCTGGCCCAAAAAATTTACCGCTCCTCGGAACCACCTCTGCAACATCGCCAACTCCTGGGTGCAGAGCACATCGATAAAGTGATTGAGATCGACCAGGCGCCCATCGGACGTACCCCGCGTTCGAATCCCGCCACCTACACTGGAGTTTTTGCGCCTATTCGCGATCTTTTCTCCATGTTGCCGGAATCGCGCGAACGTGGCTATAAACCGGGACGCTTCAGTTTCAACGTGAAGGGCGGGCGCTGCGAGGCCTGCCAAGGCGACGGCTTGCGGCGTATCGAAATGAATTTTCTGCCGGACGTATACGTGATGTGCGAAGTGTGCCGCGGCCGGCGCTACAATTCCGAGACCCTGGCGGTACGCTACAAAGGCCATTCCATCAGCGACATGCTGAATCTTCCGGCGTCCGAAGCGCTGAAGCTGCTCGAGAATATTCCGCAAATCCAACAGAAGCTCGCGACGCTGGTGGAAGTTGGCCTTGGCTACGTCACGCTCGGACAATCCGCCACTACTCTCTCTGGCGGGGAAGCGCAGCGCATCAAACTGGCCCGCGAGCTTTCCAAGCGCCAGACCGGCCGCACGTTGTATATTCTCGACGAGCCGACTACCGGGCTGCATTTCGACGACGTGCGCAAGCTCCTCGACGTGCTGCAGCGCCTGGTGAGTCTCGGCAACACCGTGCTGATCATCGAACACCATCTCGACGTCATCAAGCAGGCCGACTGGATCATTGATCTTGGCCCGGAGGGCGGCGAAGGCGGCGGGCGCATCGTGGCGCAAGGTCCGCCGGAACTGGTGGCGCGCACAAAAAAGTCCTACACCGGGCAGGCGCTGGCTCACGTCTTGGGCACTAACGGTTTTCCTCCCGGCTTCGTTTCGAATGGGCATGAGCGATAATCGAGTGCCGCTCCTGGGCGCCAACTACGCCATCTAAATGAGCATTTACTCCATTTCGCCCATCGAGCTTGGCGCCGTTCAGACCTATCCGCTGTCGTCGCGCAAAAGTAAAGTCAGCGTTAGGGATTTTGCCAAGCCCGCCGCTAGAAATTCTTCTGTCACCAAGTTCCTGGACTCCTTGCCGAACTTTCTCGCCGCTAGCGATTTCCGAGAATTACTGGCCGCTCTGCAGATCGCACGGCGCGGCGGCCGAACAATTCTGTGGGGCATCGGCGGCCATGTCATCAAGGTTGGCTTGGGCGCCGTGCTGATCGATCTGATGGACCGCGGATTTACCTCCGGCATCGCCATGAACGGCGCGGCTTTAGTACACGATTTTGAAATCGCCATCGCGGGAAATACCTCCGAAGATGTGGACGTCGCGCTCGGAGCCGGAGAGTTCGGCATGGCGCGCGAAACAGGTGAACAACTCAACGAAATTGCCAAAGAGGCGGCGCGCTCCGGAATCGGATACGGTGAAGCCGCCGGACAATTTCTTGCGAGCAGCGCGGCGAAGGCCCGCTACGCTTCTTGCAGCGTAGTGGCTGCGGCTTTTCGCCGGAAAATTCCTGTCACCGTTCATCTCGCCATCGGCACGGACATTCCGCACATGCATCCGGCCGCCGACGGCGCGGCTCTCGGCGCCGCCACCTATCAGGACTTTCGGCTTTTCTGCTCGCTGGTGAAATCCATGCAGCCCGGAGGCGCGTACCTCAACTGGGGTTCCGCGGTACTGCTCCCAGAAATCTTTCTGAAGGCGGTTTCCGTGGCGCGCAATCTCGGCTCTCCCTTACGGCCGATCACCACCGCGAATTTTGATTTCATCCAGCATTATCGCCCGATGCAAAACGTGGTGAAGCGCCCCACTTTGCGCGCCGGGGAGGGCCACGGCGTAGAATCGAAAGGGTACGCGCTGACCGGACATCACGAGTTGATGATGCCGTTGGTAGCTGCGGCGTTGAAGGTGGGCTGGCCGAAATCCGGCGGTGAGAAAAAGAAGAAATGATCGATCACGAAGAATATCCAGACAGTGATTCGCCGGTGTCTCCGGGGCAGCCTGCGGTCGCGCCGGGTCCGACCGAAATGCCGCTGGAGACGACCGTTCCTGTGGCCGCCATTGAGCCGGCGCATGTGAGCCCGCTCGCAGGAGATCCGCTCGCCGTCGCCGTGCCCTATGGCAAGCCCAGGAAAATTCTCCCTGAAGATTTGCGAGTCTCGTGGTCCTGGCCGCATTTCCTGGTCTTTCTTTTTTTTGGATTTGCGAGCTTGATGGTCGTGCAGCTGGGGTTCGTATTTTACGTTTCCGCCAATCGCCACTTGACCGCCAAACAAGTCGAGAAAG
>DATCOK010000598.1:0-4474 GCA_036564765.1 Candidatus Acidiferrum sp.
CAATCGCGGTGGTGCTCCGCGAAACGATCGCGGCAGAACTCCCGGAAATAATCGCAACCGGCCTTTCGCAGGAAAGCGCGAAAAACCGCCGCAAGACGACACCGCTCCGGAATGATTTAGCGGAATTTCAGTTTCCAATAAATTGACGACAAAGCATGCGGGCCCAACGATGGCGACGAATCGCGACGTAATCTCCGAAATCCTGGAAAAATACAAAACCATCGCTGTCGTGGGACTCTCTTCCAATCCCGCGCGTCCCAGCTTCGGCGTGGCGCGTTACATGCAATCCGCCGGCTTCCGCATCATTCCCGTCAATCCCAACGAAACCGAAGTGCTCGGTGAAAAATCGTACCCGCGCCTCGAAGACATCCCCAACGCCCATGACATAGAAATCGTCGACATTTTCCGCCGCGCCCACTTCATTCCGCCCATCGTCGACAGCGCCATCGCCATCGGCGCAAGAGTGGTCTGGATGCAGCAAGGCATCAGCAACGAACCTGCTGCACAAAAAGCCCGCGCCGCCAGCCTGCAGGTAATTCAGGATGCTTGCATCCTGATCGAACACCGCCTCCGTCTCGGCTAACCTCGCCCATGTGGATAAAAATTTTAGAATCTAAACCAGGACAATTATTTCTACTCAACGGACAACGGGAACACGAAGAGGTTATGTTTCCCTGGAGCGATCACTCCTAACAATTTTCCGTCCGCTGAAATTTCAAAGTCGCGAAAACCTACCGCACGCAAAATCGGTTGCGGCGTCGGGTGCGCAACGGGCGCATCCTTCCCGTCCACCGCCTGTCCCAACTCCGGCACATCAAACCACGCCAGCTCCGCGGTCTTTTTCTCCACCGCGCGCTTCAACAAGATCCGCCGCTCATCCGGGGCCCAGTGATACACGCCGGCTCCCACGCGCACGCGTGCCACACGCTTCAAATCGTTCAAATCTCGAATCTCCAACACTTCCTTGTCGATAAAGTACGCCGCCTTCTTTCCGCTCGGCGAAATGGACAGCCCCCCTACGTAGTCCTGCAGCGTGGCCAGCTCTTTGTCGTCCTGGGCCAACAGATCTAGCCGCTGCAGTCGCGGCGGTCCGGTCTGCGCGCGGTCCTGTTCCACTCCGATCGCCACATTCGTCCCCAGCATTTCTTCCGCACTCAGAAATGTCCGGCCTTCAAACGCTGCGCCCGCTGGCCCGGTATTTATGTTCGTATATTGAAACGAAAGCAGCGCGCGCGGCTTCACGGCTTCGGTCATGTACACCACGGTGGTGTTGTCCTTCAGCCAAAACGCCTTGGCCGAATCGCGAATCACATTTTCCCGCCCGTTGATGTGCACTTCCTTGCCGCTATCGTCCAGCACCACGGTCATGAACGAATCCTGCGTCTTACCGCTGTCATCCGTCACCGAGGTCACAAACAGCCGGGCCAGAATCATGTGCCCATTCGGCGACCAGCGAAACGAATCCACCGAATAGCTGAACGGCGCATCTCCCACTTTGAATTTTTCTCCGAGCAAAAGCCGCTTTTTCTTCCCATTCAACTCCAGCAGCCAGATGTCGTCGTGCTGCAAGTCGTACAACTTGGTCTTCATATTGCGGCGCACGGAATACACGATGCGGCCGTCGGGAGCGAAACCAAACGCGGTAATGTCTTCATCGATGGTCTGCAGCGGCTTGGCAAAATCCACCGTCTGCGCCCGCGCCTCCGGCACCGCGCAACAGCCAAACACCGCGCACACCAACGCGCACAGACCGCGTACCCACCGCCACCGGCTGCGCGAGCAAGGACAAATCATGAATTTTCTCTGGAATTCACCACGCCGCGAATGTGTTCACCACCGCTCACCCTGAAGTATTGGGCGCCGCTTTTACTTTCAACTTGCGAATCTCTTCCATTCGCTGCCGCAATCGCCCTTCGAATCCCTGGTCCGTGGGCTTGTAATACGCTCGTCCCGCCAAATTGTCGGGCAGGCAAGTCATGTCCGTAACCTTCTCCTCAAAATTGTGCGCGTACTTATAGCCCTCGCCGTAACCGACATTTTTCATCAGTCCCGTCACCGCATTTCGCAAATGCGGTGGCACCGGATCCGCTTCTGTCTTGGCCACATCCTCCTGCACCTCGCCGTGTGCCAGGTACAGCGCATTCGACTTCGGCGCCAGCGACAAATACACCGCGGCCTGCGCCAGCGCCAGATGCCCTTCTGGCGCACCCAAAATAACGAAGGCCTCCTTCGCCGCCAGCGTCACGGCCAGTGCCCCCGGCTCCGCCAATCCAATATCCTCGCTGGCCATACGCACCAACCGCCGCGCCAGATACAACGCATCTTCGCCCGACTCCAGCATGCGCGTCAGCCAGTACAACGCTGCATCCGGATCGGAATTCCGTACCGATTTATGCAGCGCCGAAATTAAGTTGAAGTGCTCCTCGCCGGCCTTGTCGTAGCGCAGCAATTTACGCTGCAAAATATCTTCGAGCAGCAGCGGCGTAATTGCCAGCAGGCCGTTGCGGTCGCGAATCGCGCTGCGCGCCGCCAGCTCCAGCGTGTTGTACGCCGAACGCGCGTCACCATTCGCAAACGAAGCGATGCGCATCAACACATCGTCGCTGGCTTCATACGATTCATTCCCCAGCCCGCGCTCTTTATCAAGCAATGCCCGCCGCAACAACTCCGCGATCAATGGTGTGGGCAGCGCCGCGAGAATATAAACCTTGGTGCGCGACAGCAGCGGCGAAATCACTTCGAACGACGGATTCTCCGTGGTCGCCCCGATAAACGTGATGTGCCCGGCCTCCACGTACGGCAAAAACGCATCCTGCTGCGCTTTGTTAAAACGGTGCACTTCGTCTACGAACACAATAGTGCGGTGCCCCGAGCGCGACTTGCGCTCCGCCACCGCCATTACTTCCTTGATCTCCTTGATCCCCGCGAGCACCGCGCTGAAGGAAACAAATTCCGAGCGCGTCAATCGCGCAATCAAGCGCGCCAGCGTGGTCTTGCCGCAACCCGGCGGGCCCCACAGCAACATCGATCCGATGTCGTCATTTTCAATCTGTGTGCGTAGCGGCTTGCCCGGCCCCAGCAACTTTTCCTGCCCAATAAATTCGTCCAGCGTGCGCGGGCGCATGCGCTCCGCCAGCGGCTGATGCGCCGACGGCACATCCGAGTCCAGCGCATTCCCGCCCGGCCCCAGAGGAATTTTCGAGAATAAGCTCACGGCGTTTGGATGTTCCGTGCGCCCAGCGAGTTGCGCTGGCGCGCCGCTTCATAAAACAGCACCGCCGCCGCGGCCCCGGCGTTCAGCGACTCTACGCCGCTGGCCATCGGGATGCGAATCCGCGAATCAGCGCCGCGTTCCACTTCCACCGGCAAGCCTGCGCCTTCGTTGCCAACCAGCAGCGCCGACGCCTCGCACCAATCCACTTCCCACGGCGCCAGCAGCGGCTGTTCGCCGCTCTCCGGCTCGTGCACGCTGGAAGCCAGGGTGCGAAATCCCGCCACCTTCAGCTGCGTCATCAGAATTGGCAACGGCGTACCCGACAAAATCGCCAGGTGCAGCGCCGCTCCCGCGGAAGCGCGCAACGCTTTTGGTGAATACGGACTCGCCGTGCCACTTTGCCCCGACGCGGAAATCGCCGCGCCCGTTGCACCAAACGCCGCCGCGGTACGCAAAATGGTTCCTACATTTCCTGGATCCTGTACTCCAGCCAGCACCACCAGTAGCGGCGAACAGACACTCTCCGGCACGCGCACTAAATCATCAAAGGTCGTGACGCGCGGCGCGACCAGCGCGGCCACTCCTTGAGGATGTTCGGTATCCGCCAGCCCTTCGAACAGACGCTCGGTAGTTCGCAAAACCGGAAAGGCAATCTCCGGCCGCGCGATGAACGGCGCCAGTCGCTCGCGAAACCGTTCCCCCGTTTCGCTGAATAACACTGCGCCAATGCGGCATCCCGAGCGCAATGCCTCTTCCACCAGCCGCACGCCTTCCACTCCAACAAATCCCGCCTCCGTGGGAATCCCGCCGCGCAGCGCCACGCGAAACTGTTTCAGCCAGCGATTGTCGCGACTGCTCAAAACCCCGGGAGCGATAACCGTGGCTCCAGCGTCCATCGCAGCGCCCCGGCTAGCTGCGGCGGGCGCAGCACGCGGCCCGCGCGGCCGCTTTCTCCGCTCTACCATTCGCAATTCGCCTTGGCGCGGCGTCTCCATCGCTCGAAAGCGTAGCACCGTTTCGCGGCAAAACGCACTCCTCCGCCGCCGCATACCGGCTGAATCTTCGCTTTCGCAACGCCCCACTCACTTGCCTATACTTGCCTCCGCGCCCTGTGCGAGACTCGCACTGTTGCGAGGAGCGTGGTGCATGAAGCTGGCGGAAATTGCACAAAAACTCGGTTGTCGACTCGAAGGACCCGGCGACGCCGAAATTCGCGGTGTGGCGGGAATCGACCACGCCACGGCCGGCGAAATTACCTTC
>DATCOK010000599.1:0-3575 GCA_036564765.1 Candidatus Acidiferrum sp.
GCTCACCAGATTGCGAATGTTGGAACCCGCGCCGCTGATGACCGCGGTAATATCCGCCAGCAACCCGGCGCGGTCGCGCGCGCGAATCTGCAACTCCACCGGAAAGGTCGCGGCATTTTCTCCACCCCATTCCACCGCGATGCGCCGCTCCATCTGATACAAAAGATTCTGCACATTCGGACAAATTCGCGTGTGTACCGCTACGCCGCGCCCGCGCGTAATGTAGCCGATGATTTCGTCACCGGGGATCGGATTGCAGCACTTCGCGCGGTACACCAGCAAATCGTCGTGCCCCTTGACGATCAGCGGCGCTTCCCCAAAACCCAGCATGCGCTTGACGGTTTTGACCAGCGTGGGCTTGGAGTCCGGCACTTCCGCTTCGGCGGCCGCTTTGTCCGGCTCGCCCAGCACGCGCGTCAAAATCTGGCGCGGCGAATATTTCCCAAATCCCACCGCGGCGTACAAATCATCGATCTTCGAAAGCCCGTGATCGCTCGCGACCTTCAGCAGATCCGCCTCCGGAATTTTCTTCAGGCTGCGTTCGAAATGCCGCGCTTCATTCTCCAGCAACTTCCGCCCCATTTCCGTGGCTTCCTGCCGCTCTTCCAGGTTGATCCAGTGGCGGATTTTGCTTTTCGCGTGCGACGATTTGACGAAACCCAGCCAGTCGCGATTCGGATGGTGATTTTTCTGCGTGATGATTTCCACCACGTCGCCGCTGGTAATTTCATGCCGTAGCGAAACCATCTGCCCGTTCACTTTCGCCCCGGTGCACTGATGGCCCACCTCGGTGTGCACCGCATACGCAAAATCCACCGGCGTCGCGCCGCGCGGCAGTTCCAGCACGCGTCCCTTGGGCGTAAATGCATACACCTCCACGGGAGCAAAATCGACCTTCAACGTGGCGAGAAATTCCCCGGGCTCCTCCAACTCCTGCGACCACTCGATCAGCTGCCGCATCCACACAATGCGCTGGTTCTCATCTTCCGATCCGGGCTTGCCGCCTTTGTACTTCCAGTGCGCGGCCACGCCCTCTTCCGCGATGCGGTGCATCTCCTGCGTGCGAATCTGCACTTCGAACGGCTGACCGCTGTGCAACAGCGTGGTGTGCAGCGACTGATACAAATTCGGCCGCGCCATGGCGATGTAATCCTTGAAGCGCCCCGGCACCGGATGCCAGATGTGGTGCACCGCGCCGAGCGCCGCGTAGCAATTCCGCTCACTGTCGGTAATCACCCGCACCGCCAACAGATCGTAAATCTGCTCCAGCCCGCGCTGCTGCCGCACCAGCTTGCGATTCAGCGAATACAGCCCCTTGATGCGCGCTTCCAGTTCCGCCGGGATGCCGCTCTCCACCAGCTTAGTCTGAATCGTGCCCTGCACCTCCTCGAGAAATTTGCGGTGAATGTCCGCCTTATCCGCCACTTCTTTCTGCAGACTCAAAAACGCTTCCGGCTCCAAATAACGGAACGATAAGTCTTCCAGCTCGTTGCGCACATTGCCCATGCCCAGGCGATGTGCGATCGGTGCGTAGATATCCAGCGTCTCGCGGGAGATGCGTTGCTGCTTGCCGTGCTCCAGGTATTCGAGCGTGCGCATGTTGTGCAGCCGGTCCGCCAGTTTGACCAGCACCACCCGTACATCATTCACCATGGCCAAAAGCATCTTGCGGATGTTTTCCACCTGGCGCGTTTCCGGCGCCATCATGTTCAACCGGCTGATTTTCGTGACTCCGCCCACCAGCCGCGCCACTTCCGTGCCAAAGCGCTCCTCGATGCGCGACAGCGGAAACTCCGTATCCTCCACCACGTCATGTAGCAGCGCGGCGGTCAACGTAGTGGCATCCAGCCGCATATCCGCAAGAATGTGCGCGACTTCCAGCAAGTGGGTCAGGTACGGGTCGCCGGAGCTGCGCACTTGGTCGCGGTGGCGCTCGGCAGCGATTTCATACGCGCGACGAACCACCCAGGGGTCCTCGGAGGGGCGATTTTTGCGCAGTTTTTCGAGCAGCTCTTCCAGGCGGGCGTCCAGCTGCCGCTCGGTGCGGTCGCGGTGAAAGTGCAGCGGCAGATTGCTCGGCGGCGGCATATGCTAGCTGGGTAGACCTCTTGCCTTAATTATATCGCACGGGCCCGGGAAGCTGTAGCACGCCCGCTCTCGCGTCGCTCGGCTCGTTTTTTGAGGCTCTGAAGATTGCCGGGACGCCGCCGCTGGTGTAACCTCACCGCGAAGTTCGATTCAACGCGACGGGAGACCAGGGTGACTACACGCTTCGATGAAAATTTCGGGGAATTAATCGCTGATCGGATAGAAATCGGTCAACGTCATGAGCGGACGGAGGCTCAGACGGATCCCCTCGGCCGCCGCGAATTTCTGCGCACCTCCTCGTTGGCGGCGGTGGCCGGAGCCGCGACGCTAAGTTGGCCTGCACGTTCAAGAGCCGCCGCGGCAGCCGAGCTCGACGCCATCGCCGCCGAAATCACCAAACGCCACGACGAAAGCGTCAAGCGCCTGCAAACCTGGATTCGCCAGCCCTCCATCGCCGCTGAAAATCGCGGCATAAGCGAAGGCTGCGAACTGACCATGGACATGCTGCGTGAGGCGGGATTCAACCAAGTCGAGAAGATCGCCACCGACGGCCAACCGGGAATTTTCGCCACACTGGACGCTGGTGCATCCCGCACCGTAGGCCTCTATTTCATGTATGACGTGAAGCAAGCTGACCCCGCGGAGTGGTCTTCGCCTCCGTTCGATGGCGCGATCATCGACAAGTCCGGCCTGGGCAAATGCCTGGTCGGCCGCGGTGCGGTCAATCAGAAAGGCCCGGAAGCCACATTTCTCGCCGCTTTGCACGCCATCCGCGGCGCCGGCAAGAAACTCCCCGTCAACTTTGTCTTCGTGGCCGAGGGCGAAGAAGAAATCGGCTCGCCGCATTTTCCGCAAGTGGTGAATCGCCCGGCGGTGCAGGCTGCGCTGAAAAAATGCACCGGCGTATTCATGCCCTTCGCTTCGCAGGGAACGAGCGGTGATGTCACCGTCTATCTGGGAGCCAAAGGCGTCATCGAGCTCGAACTCACCTCCAGTGGGGAAAAATGGGGTCGCGGCCCGCGCAAAGACACCCATTCAAGCAACAAAGCGCGTCTCGACAGTCCCGCATGGCATTTGGTCGAGGCGCTCGCCTCGCTCGTCTCGCCCGATGGAAACGATCCAGCCATCGAAGGATACGCCGCCAAAGCGAAGCCGCTATCCGCGAGCGACAAGCAGATGATCGCGGAAGCGGCCAAGCGTTTGAACGAAGCGGAAGCCAAGAAATTACTTGGCGTGGAACACTGGGTCCACGATGTCACCTGGCAGGAATCGCTTGAGCTTCTCGCCGGCAAGCCCACCGTAAATATCGAGGGCCTGGTTGGCGGCTACACCGGCCCAGGAGGAAAAACCATCTTGCCCGGAAAAGCGGTCGCCAAGATGGACCTTCGACTGGTCCCGGACATGACCGCTCAGGAAGCGCTGGCGTCGCTAAAGGCCCATCTCGCGAAGCATGGCTTCGCTGACATCGATGTGCACATGAGCGGCGG
>DATCOK010000600.1:0-5733 GCA_036564765.1 Candidatus Acidiferrum sp.
CCGCTGTTCGGCGCGCCTGGTGCTTGCCCGCTTCCGGTTGGAATATCGGGCTGCCCACCCCCGCCGTAGTTCGCGGCATTTTTCGGCCTGGGCCGCAAATCCTCAAACACTTTCGACGGATGCGGCACCGGTTTCTTCCGCGGTTCGTCCTTGAATTCCTTGTCCGGTCGAACTGGCGGTTTCACCACCGTCTCTTTAAACTTGGGAATCTCCAGCACGTCTTTCGGAATCTCCGCCACGTCCGGCGGCTTCGGCTCTTCCTTGTAAAGACCCTTGGTGGGATCAACGGCGTGGCTCTCGCTGAAATCCGGTCTGGGCATGTTGATGCCCGCGCTGGGTACCAGGTTCACTTTGACGTCGTTTCCCAGGTTGCCGCCGACGTTGCTCCACTCGTTGCCGCGATACTGGTAATACGCCGCCACGCCGAGCGCCAGCGCCAACGCGCCGTGTAAACACGCCGAATAGACCACGAACTTTCGGAAATTGATGTCGTTCGGGTTGGCGAGAGCGACGTTCATGTCCTAAGCTATTGGATGCTCCTTACTTGCCGCGCGGCCGGTCGGTGATCGGCTCGGTTACGATGCTGATGTTGTTGATTCCGGAAACTCTCAGGGCATCCACCACCGAGGCAAAAACGCCAAACGGCACGGCTTCATCGCAGCGCAGGAAGACCGCGTCCTCCGGACCTTTTTGCTGCTCTTTCACTTTCGCGCCCAGGTCGTGCACGTTCACCGGCGAGTTGCCGAGATAAACGAGTTGCTGTTTATCCACCGAGACCACGATGCGCTGCTCCGGGCTCTCTTTCACCGCATGCGTTTTCGGCACGTTCAGCTCGATGCCCGACTGCAGGATTGGCGCCGTGATCATGAAAATGATCAGCAATACCAACACCACGTCCACGAACGGGACCATGTTGATCTCGGAGAGCGAAGACTGCGTGCCTTTTGAAATGGATGCCATCGTCGAATCCGCTTGTCAGAAAACCGCCGCGCTGGGAGTGCGGCGGGCCGGTAAAACTCGAAAATCTAGGTAAAGGTCTTTTCGATTTGCGCCGCCACTTCCAGCGTAAAAGTGTCCAGGCGCTGCGCCAGGTTACGAATATTCTGCAAAAATTGATTATAAAAGATGACCGCCGGGATGGCTGTAACCAGTCCGGCTGCGGTGGTGAATAGCGCTTCGGAAATACCGGGAGCGACCGCGCGCAGGCTGGCAGCACCAGCAGTCCCGAGTCCGGAGAAGGCGTCGATGATGCCCCACACCGTGCCGAACAAGCCGATAAACGGCGAAACTGAGCCGGTCGTCGCCAGCCAGGACATGCCCTTTTCCGCCCGGCGCACCTCTTCCGCCGCCGCCAGTTGCATGTTGACGGTCACGGCTTGCAGGCTTTTCAGCCTCCCGCCGGCATTGGGATAATTTGGATTGGGATTCCCGCCTACGCCCACCTGGCTTTGCAATTCACGATAACCAAACGCATATACGGTTGCGAACGGCGAACCGCTGGACGCCAGAGCCTGGGGGTTGGCGATTCCATGAGTAGCGCGGAAAATGCGGAGGAACTGGTCGCCTTCGCGTTGCACTTTGCCGAAGAATCCCAGTTTCTGGAAAATCATGGCCCACGAGACGATGGAGAAGATCAGCAGCAGCGCGAGAACTCCACGTGCGACCCATCCGGTTTGTTGCAGAATGCTGCCGATGTCGGTCAAGAAGAACGTGGTGAACAGAAAAATGGTTTTACCCCTCAGTGCCGCAAAATTTTGGTGACTCAAGAACCGTAGCACACGCATGCAGCGTAAGCAACGAAACGCCAGCAAAATACCAACCCAATTTCGTAAGCAGAAATGGCCGCTTTTAGCGTTTATCCGACTCGAATAAGCCCTTTAACTTCGCCCGCTCGATCGTCGTCTGCAGTAAATTGAGGAAGCTTGGGGCCAGTTCACCGACCACCTGGATGCGGTCGTTACACAGGATTTGCTCGTGGTCGATTTTGACGATCGGGCAATCGCCACTCTTCTTACGGGAGCGAATATCAAAGCACACCGGGTCATAATCCCCGCCCGGCCCTTTTGCGAGTCGAAGGAAACCCGACGGGACTAGGTGGATCCATAGATAGTTGTCTGACGACATGGCCGCATACAACCCCATAAGGTCGTCGCCGGGCGGATTCGCTAGCAAAGTGAATCTCTCAAGATCCACTTCTGCCCATCGATAGCAAAGCACCAGTTCTTCAAACAGGCGCGGCAGGCGGGCCGGTAATTTTGAATAGATGGCCTCGAGCGCGCCGACATCAGTTTGAAGTTTTAGCGGTTTCCACCGCCTGAAGCCATGCTCGCCCGGAGGGCCAACCGCCAACGATAGCGCGGCTTCATCGTCAGCCCGCGCCGTCATCTCGCCGAATGCCGCGAAACTAGCAACGAATTGCTCAATCAAATCCGAATTCTGCTCGCGCACGGAAGGCATAAATCGCTCGTTCATCGTAACAGTCGCTCGGGTGCGCTGCATTCACAGTTCGCGCTAGCCCGGGTGCCGCACCCTCGGCTTTTTAGAGGGTGCGGTTTGTAACGTGGAACCACCAAAGCCCATCCGCGAAGCTGGTCTTCAGGTTGGTTCTCGGAATTCCGCCATCCAATCTCATCTCTACGTTTTCCGCAGGACAGCTGACCCTCCGGCCAAAGAACTGTCATTCAGTACAGTAGTCTTAACGGTATCCCTTTAGTAAAATAAACCATGAACGTCGAGCCCAACCCCCAAATCGCATCTGGCACACCAGCGAGTAACCCCCAACTCTATGCACCTGTCGACCTGCGTCGGTCGCCGTTCTCACCGAAATCCTCGAAGTGCGCGCCAGCAGCCACATTTGCGCAAACTTGCACATTTCTGCGAGCTCTTTTGACCTCCGACCATTTCTTTTCAACAACATCCAAGACTTTTTCTGCAAAACAGTGGGGTACACCCCACACCCACTTGAGCGCTCACTCAAGGACTCCGTTTCGGCGTGAACATCCAACCATGCAGTGGCTGGAACTGAGAGTCGATCCCTGCTCCGTAGCCAAGCTGCACCGTGGCTTCCTCGAATATGCGTCTCGTAAGGGTTCCAGATTCAATGTGGTAGACTGCGAATTCAACGTGTCTACACTATGAATCGCGCCTACGACATTGGCATCGAAGCACTGAGCATCGCTCCCGGCGCTGGCCCCCAAGTCACGCCGCCGGCACTGCCGGCGGAATTGGCGCAGGAGCCCGGTCAGACACAGGTTCACCCCGGCAGCCAGCAGGACGGCACCTTCTTCCTGGAAACTTTCGGTTGCCAGATGAACGACCACGACTCTGAGAAAGTGGCCGGCTTGCTACTTTCGCGCGGCTATCGTCAGGTTGAAACGCCCGAAGCCGCCCGCATGATTCTCTACAATACCTGCAGCATCCGCGAGAAAGCCGCGCAAAAAGTTTTCTCCCGCCTTGGCGAATATCGCGAGCGCGGCGCGGGCAAAATCATCGGGGTGCTCGGCTGCGTCGCCCAGCAGGAAGGCGAAGACATCTTCAAGCGCGCGCCGTGGGTCAGCCTGGTGTGCGGCTCGGCCAGCTACCGCAAACTTCCGGAGATGCTCGCGGAGTTGGAAGCCGGAAACAAACGCGTCACCGGACTCGACAATGACACCGACGAAACGTTTGAAACCGAGATAACCCGCCGCGATAATCCCTGGCGCGCCTATCTCACCATCATCGAAGGCTGCGACAAAGCCTGCGCCTACTGCGTCGTGCCGCACACCCGCGGACCGGAGCGTAGCCGCGGCAGCGCCTCCATCCTGCGCGAAGTGCGCCAACTCGCCGAGATGGGTTACTCGGAAGTGCAACTGCTCGGCCAGACCGTAAACTCGTATGCAGATCCCACGCCGCAGCGCATGAAGTTTTCGAAGTTGCTGCTGGAAGTGGCCAACGTGCCGGGAATTCGCCGCGTGCGCTTCACCACCTCGCATCCGCGCGATTTCGGAACGGACATCGTGGATGCCCTCGAACGCGAACCGAAACTTTGCGACCACGTCCACTTGCCGGTGCAGTCTGGCTCCACGCGCATTCTGCGCGCCATGGCCCGCACCTACACCCGCGCAGAGTATCTTGAAAAAATCTCGCTCATTCGCGGCTCCTCCCGGCCGATAAGCATTACGACGGACATCATTGTGGGCTTCCCCGGAGAGACCGACGCCGATTTTGCGGAAACGCTGAGCATGCTGGACGAAGCCCAGTACGACGGCGTCTTCGGATTTAAGTATTCGCCGCGGCCGAATACTCCTTCACTGGCCCTGAACGATCCGATTCCCGAAGAAGTGAAAGGCCAGCGGCTGGCGGCCATCCAGGAAAAGCAGCGCGTGATTCAAACCGTGCGTAACCTCGCGATGGTCGGGCAGCAGCTGGATGTTTTCGTCAGCAACAAATCACGGCGAGCAAAACAATGGTCGGGCCACACCACTTCCAATCGGGTCATCAGTTTTTCTTCGGAAGCTCCGGAGATTTTAGGGAAGTATGTGACCGTGCGTGTGGTAGAAAGTGGAAACGGCAGTTTGACGGGCGTACACGTTCTCAACGATTAAGATTGGAATTCGGATTTAGAAAGTTAGAGATCGAGATTGGAAGGCGGCGAAGGATTTAAAGAGTAGACTGCGAGTGTGTCGATCGGGGGGGCCACATGGAAGTGGAGATGAAAATTCGCGGTCTGATGATGGATCCCGTCACCAATATGCCCATCGTGGTGTTGAAAGACGTTGGTGGACAGGCCGTGCTGCCCATCTGGGTGGGCGTTTACGAAGCCAATGCCATCGCGCTCGAAATCGAAAAGGTGCAGACGCCGCGCCCCATGACCCATGACCTGCTGAAAAATGTGCTGCTCGGCCTGGAAGTGCGGGTCCAGAAAATTATCGTCAGCGAATTGAAGGACGACACCTTTTACGCGCTCATCTGCGTGGAACGCGACGGCGAACAGATGACCATCGATTCGCGCCCCAGCGATGCGCTCGCCCTGGCCCTGCGCATGGACTGCCCCATCTTCGTCAACGACCAGGTCCTCAAAAATTCCAAAGTCTCCAGCGCCATCAACGAACGCAGCACCAACGAGCAACTCCGCTCCTGGCTAGAAGGCCTCTCCGACGACGACCTCGGCCGCTACAAAATGTAGGAGCAGGCGTCCTAATATGTGGGGTAGCTTCATTCATGCGGCGGCCTCGCCAGAAAACGACGAACGCGCCATCGTGCGAATTTTCTTTCTCCACACCGCCAGTAAAACCAGCCCGATCAAAATGAGCGCGAGGCTTAGACCGGCCCACAAGCCGAAGGCGCCCCAGCCACGATGGAAGCACAGCCAGTAGCCGAGCGGCAGGCCGATGACCCAGTAGGCGATCAGGTGGCAGAGCATCGGTATGCGGGTGTCGCCCGCGCCGCGCAGTGCGCCAGTGGCCACGGTTTGAATGCCGTCGAAAAGCTGAAACGCAGCACCGGCCGCGAGTAGGTACGTCGTGGCGCGAATGATGTCTTCCGCGGGTGTGTACATGCGCGCGATCGCGCGCGGAAAAATCAGAAATGCAATGCTCGCGCAGGTCATGAACGATGCGCCGAGAAAAATCGCGATGTTGCCGGCGTCGCCCGCAGCGACGGGATCTTTGCGGCCGATGGCCTGACCGACGCGCACGGCGGCCGCGGACGAAATTCCGAGCGGCACCATGTAGGTGAGCGCCACGGTATTCAGGG
>DATCOK010000601.1:0-3381 GCA_036564765.1 Candidatus Acidiferrum sp.
TCAAAATGGTATGCCACCGCCGCAGAGCGCTTCCGTCGGGCCGACTGGAAGACCAAGGCGCAAGAAGCCGCCGTGCGATTGGGCGGGGAACCAAGCGCGAGCGAAGCGTCCCCCGCTGCCAACGGAAACTCGCAGTCGCCAGTGCCAGTCGCCGCTGATGATCCTGATTTGTACCTAAGGCAGAATGCGTCGGCGGTTGAATCCATGACCGCGGTAACTCCTGCCGAGCCCACCGATTTGGATACGGGCGGCAACGATGCGGACGACGCGACCGAAGCGGGCGCTGAAGGCGGAGCAACCGCTCCCGGAGCGGACGCGGATGAGAAGCGGCGTCGCCGGCGCGGAAGGCGTGGCGGTCGCAATCGGCGTAAGTCATCTTTGACGACAGCGACGAAATCTTCCTCTGGCGCGATTCCTGCTGCGGCATCTTCCGGCACCTCGCGGCGCGGCTCTGCTCCGCCAGCGGCCGCTGAAGAAATGTCGGAACCGGAAGCTCGTGCCTCGCGCCCCAGCATGCCCCCGCTTCCCATTGAAGCGCTGCCAGATTCCGGAGTGCCTGGACCGAAGGGCCGCTATGGCGATCCCGGATTGTCCTCGCGCATTTCGCTGCTGGAAATGCAGTTTCGCAGGTTGCTCAGTTGCCCGGCCGCAAAGTTGGAAGAAACCAATCACGCACCGGTTGGCCCGGGCGTTTTTGTGCTGACCGATTCGGATCTTACGAGCTACTACTACGTGGAGGCATGCCAGACGCTGCGCATCGCGGTAGCCAATCTTTTGCGTGGAAACTCCAGCAAACGCGGCACCGAATCCATAACCAAGCAACTGGCCGAGCATTTGGGCATTGCCGAGTCGCGTGTTCCTAAATATCTAGGCGAACATTGCGTGGTTCGCTGGCTGCAGTTGGATGAAGGCGCATCGCACTTCGCGCACTTTGTAATCGCCGTCTTGCGGCCGGTCCTGAACGAGTAGCATCTTCGACCGCAGGCCCGCGGCGCTCTCACCCCTCAATCTAACTTCTCCTCCCGCCGTGGGTAGTGGACCTACGCGTCTTAGCGGCACGCTGCGCCGAAGCCTATCGCGCCTGCGGTCCTCGCTGCTTGGCAACGCCTTTGGCTTGCCGCGAAAGATTGGCGCGTGAAGCCGCCGAGTGCCCTCCGTTCTTCAAGGCGCTTGAAGTAACGCGAGAACGCGCTTTGAAAACTTGCCCGGCACCGCCCTCCGGTCCCTTTGTCCGTGTCTCAGCGGTAGGCGCGCTCTAAAGTCTCGTTCTCGGGCATTTCGAACCTCCGTCGGAGATGACGGAATGATAGTTACGTAGTCGTAAGAAGCTTCTCGATGCGTACCGGCAATTCGCGCACGCGCACGCCGGTCGCGTGATAGACCGCGTTAGTCACCGCCGACGCGCAACCGGTCAACCCAATTTCTCCAATGCCCCGCGCACCGTATTCGTTCAACTTGGTGTCCGGAAAATCCAGAAACAGGCAGTCGATCTCCGGAATGTCGGTGTTCACCGCTACGAGGTAATCGGCGTAATTATTGTTCACCGGTTTGCCGTTGCGCTGGTCATAGATGGTCTCTTCCAGCATGGCCATGCCGATACCCATCACCACCGAGCCGAGAATCTGGTTCCGCGCGGTCTTGTGGTTGATGATGCGGCCGCCGTCAATCACCGAAAGCCAACGAGATACCCGCAGCTTGGCGATACCTGGGTCGTAAGCCACTTCGCAGAAATGCGCGCCAAACGAGTGCATGGAAAATTGCCTAGCTTCCGGCGCGGCTTCGGTCCGGGCCTGTCCGTCAAGTCCGGAAAGTTTGCGGAGCTTCAGAATCTCCGTGAAGTGCGTTCCGCCATCCGGCGAGTCGCCTTCTTTGTGAATTTTTCCACCGCTCATCTTCAATGATTTGGGATCGGCTTTCTCGAAGGGCGAACCGGAAGTAAAAGCAGCGACCTGTACCAACGCATTCATGGCTTGGTCGGTAGCTTTGGCGATCGCCGGAATCACCGTGGCGGTGGCCGCCGACCCGCCGGACGTCGGTCCCGGCGGCAACGATGAATCACCCAGCTTCACCTGGATTTTGTCCAGCGGCACGCCGCTGCGATCGGAAATAATTTCTGCGAATACGGTGTAGGTGCCGGTGCCGATGTCTTGCGTCGCGCAAACCGCGCGCACCGTGCCATCCGCGAGGAAGGAAACGCGCACCTCGGCATTGTGCCGTGTCGCCGGCCAGGTGCACGTGGCCATGCCCCAGCCCAGAATTTCCTTGCCCTTGGTCATCGAGCCAACCTTGGCGTTGCGCCGGCTCCATTCAAATTTTTCGGCGCCCAACTGATACGCTTCGCGGAGATGTTTGCTGGAGAAAGGTTTCTTCGAGCCTTCGTCCATCTCCGCGTAATTTCGCAAACGTACTTCGATCGGATCGATGTTCAGTTTCACCGCGAGTTCGTCCATCGCGGACTCAATTCCAAAGAGCGAAGGCGTGCGCCCCGGCCCGCGCATCGGCGTCGGTGTGCCAATATTTTTGTGCACGATGTGCTGCACCGCGCGCAGATTTGGGCAGCTGTAAAGCATGGAAGTGGCCTCGGCGCAATTTTCGACGAAGTCGTCCACCATCGAGGTCGGCTGCAGAATCTGGTGCTGGAACGCCACCAGCTTGCCGTCCTGCCCGGCGCCCAGTTGAATATGCTGCCGCGTGAACGGCCGATGGCCCACGGTGGTGAACATCATGGAGCGCGGCACGGAAACTTTTACCGGGCGCTTTAATTGTTTGGCGGCCAGCGCGGCCATCCACGAGTGCGGCCAGGGAAAAAGTTTTGAGCCGAAGCCCGAGCCGATGAAGCGCGAAATGACCTGCACCGCCTCACGCGGGATGTTCAGCATTTCCGCCGCGACGTTGCGATGATTCACCACGCCTTGCGACGTTTCATACAGCGTCAACTTTTCCTTGTTCCAGTGCGCGATGGCGGCGTGCATCTCCATCGGATTGTGCGTCTCGACAGGAGTTTCGTAGGTCACGTCGAGCTTTACCGGTGCGCTGGCTATCGCCGTTGTGAAATCGCCACGCTCATTCTTCACAGCCGGAGGATCCTTGGGCGTGAGGTTTTCGTTCGAAACATCTGCGGTGCGCGAGTCGTACTTGACGACTACGCGACCCGCCGCCGCTTGCGCCCGTTCGAACGTGTCGGCGACGACCAGCGCCACAAACTGGCCGTAGTAATAAACCTGGTCGTCTTCGAAAGGCGGGCGGCTCTCGCCCGGGCGGCTGCCTTCTTCGAAACTGTTCGCGGCCCGGAACAATTTTTCGGTGTTGCCATGATGCAGCACCGCCAGTACGCCTGGCATCTTCTCCGCTTCGCTGCTGTCAATGCTTACGATACGAGCC
>DATCOK010000602.1:0-1653 GCA_036564765.1 Candidatus Acidiferrum sp.
GCATCATGAGCAAGCTGTAGAGTGGGCGCATGAGCACGGCGAGAGGCATTCTATTCAGTTAATTATTTCGGTTCGACATTCCCTTTTTAAAGCTGTCGGTATGGCCGAAAATAGGGCTAGCAGCCCGTGGTAAAAACCTACTGCGACCTGTGACCTCGAATGCGATTTGAGCGTCTTTATTGAATGGGGATGGGGCGGAAGAAGGACCGTGAGAAGCAGCAGGATCTGTGGGTGGCGGCGAGCGAGATTGTCACGACTCCGGGACACGTGTTTTACGAGCGGCTGAACGTGGTGTTGAACGCGGAGAAGTTCGATCAGCGCGTGGAAGCCATCTGCCGGAAGTATTACAAGAGCAGCTCGGGGCGGCCGTCGATCACGCCGGGAACGTATTTCCGGATGCTGCTGCTGGGTTACTTTGAGGGCATCGATTCGGAACGCGGCGTCGCGTGGCGCGCAGCCGACAGCTTCAGCTACCGCAAGTTTCTGGGCTACGATCTGAGCGAGCAAACACCGGATCATTCCACGGTGTCGCGGACCAGGCGGTTGTACTCGGTGGAGACGCATGGTGCGGTGATGCAGTGGGTGCTGAAGATTCTGCGCAAGCATGGGCTGGCCGATGGGCAGTGCGTGTGTATAGATGGAACCACGCTCCAGGCAAACGCGGCGATGAAGAGTCTGGTGCGGCGCGACACGGGCCAAGCTTACGAGGATTACCTGCGACAGTTGGCGCAAGCCGAAGGAATCGAGCAGCCCACCAGAGAGCAGTTGGCGCGGCTGGATCGCAAGCGCAAGAAGAAGTCTTCCAACGACGATTGGACCAATCCGAACGACCCTTCGGCGCGCATTACCAAGATGAAGGATGGTCGCACCAAGTTGGCGTATAAGGCCGAGCACGCGGTGGATCTGGCTTCAGGTGCGCTGCTTGCGGTAACGGTGCAACCGGCCGATCGCGGCGACACGACGAGCTACGCGGAGACGTTGGACGCCGCGCAACAGGAAGCCCGGAAGTCGCATCCGGCGGGCATCGAAGAAGTGGTGCTGGACAAGGGCTATCACAGCGGCGCGGTGTTGATGGACTTGGCGGAGCGCGAGATTCGCAGCTATGTTCCAGAGCCGGAGCGCGGCCAGCGGCACTGGTCTGGCAAAGCGGACGAACAACGTTGTGTGTACGCGAACCGGCAGCGCGTGCGTGGAAAGCGGTCGAAGCGATTACAGAAACTGCGCGGCGAGTTGTGCGAACGAAGCTTCGCGCACTGCTATGAAACCGGCGCCATGCGGCGCATGTATGTACGCGGCGAGGACAATGTGTTCAAGCGGGTGCTGGTGCAGGCAGCGGCGTTCAATATCGGATTGCTGTTGCGCACGTTGAGCCGTTGGGGCAAGCCGCGGCAATCCCAAGGGCGATTGAATCCGCTACAAGTGCTTCTCTGCGCCCTATTCGCGGTCTATGACGCCTGCCGGGCGGTCTGGGACTGGCTCGGACATTTCGGCTCTCAACTGTGTCCGGCAATCAGCACTACTCCGGATTGGCGAGTCGGTTTCCATAGAGGGGTTTCCGCCACGGGCTGGTAGATTCACCAGACGGTAATTAGGCAACAGAGGTTTCGAAAAATAGGCCGACTAGAACGGCAGATCCGGCTGTACGTGCTGCGC
>DATCOK010000603.1:0-3964 GCA_036564765.1 Candidatus Acidiferrum sp.
TCTCTACGTGGTGCTGGATGTCAAAGAGCACCAATTTTTTGAGCGACGCGGCGCGGACCTGTACTGCACGATTCCTTTGAGCGTGGCGCAAGCGGCGCTGGGCACGGAGTTGCAGGTACCGGGACTCAACGGGGAAGAGAAGTTGCGCATTCCCGAGGGCACGCAAAGCGACGCGGTCTTTCGCGTGAAGGGCAAAGGGCTACCGGACCCGCGTGGGGGTGGCAAAGGGGATTTGTATTATCACGTGCGGGTGCTCACACCGACGAAGCTCACGCGGGAACAGCGGAAATTGATGGAGCAGCTCGGCGTATCGCTTAAGGTCGACAATAAGCCAGCGGACCGGAATTCTTCGATCTTCGAAAAAGTAAAAGATATTTTCGGTTAAAGTCACAGCTGAGATATTCGTTCACAAAGACCCGCCCGCCTGGACTCCAACAGAAATTCCGCGTGGGATGCCCAAGTCTTGCCAAACTCCAAAGCGCTCGCTTGCGACTCCAAATTTCTTCATCGCAAGTAGGTTAGAATCGTCGCGTGAGACGGCGATTTTTTGTAAACCAATTCGAACATCAGCGCGCGGTGATGGAAGGGGAGAAGGCCCACCATCTTGGGCGCGTACTGCGGGCACAGGCTGGACAGCTTTATGAGTTGAGCGACGGTTCGCGTGTTTACCTGGGTCGAATCGAAGCAGTTGCGCGCGATCGCGTGGAGTTTGCGTTGCTAGAAGAATTACCTGCTAATGAGCTGGCGTTGCGAACTACGTTGTTGATATCGGTCGTAAAATTTGACTCGTTCGAATGGGCTATCGAGAAGGCCACGGAGTTGGGTGTCAGCGACATCGTTCCGCTGGCGGCGGCTCGTAGTGAGAAGGGATTGCTGGCCGCAGCGGAGAAACGCGCGGAGCGCTGGGAAAAGATCATCCTGGAGGCTGCGCAACAATCGCGACGGGTCGGATTACCCACGCTACAGCCAGTTATTAAACCCGGGCTGGCATTCGCAGCGCGCGGCGATCGATTGGGGATATTTCTTTCTGAGCGCGCGACCGCGCCATCGCTGCGCAAAGTGTTGCAGGCGCAAACGGCGACTTCAACCTCCGGCGTCTTACTGGCTATCGGGCCCGAAGGCGGATGGACAGACGACGAATGCGATGCTGCCGCAAGCGCTGGGTTAAGGGAAACGTCGCTGGGTAGCTTGATATTGCGCACGGAAACGGCGGTAGTTGCGTCGCTGGGGGCGATCCGCTACGCGCTAGACGCCTGACTTGCTATCCGCCGGGCTTGCTATCCGCCTGGCTTGCTTACCGACTCTGTGGCGCACGCCTGGCTGCTTGCACTCCCAGCGTCGGGTTCGCTACATAAGGCAACGGCAAACCACCTGCAGCGAATCCTACCTGCTGTCGACCGAGATCGTGCACCGTTGCGATGCATGAAGCCAAGAGAAAAAGCGAATCTGGCGCGTTCCGCGACGCTCATGTTATAAATACGAGGCAGCAAAATGGAACACTCCGACGAAAAGGACACCGCGACGCTAGGAACGCCGAGCGCCGCGGCCATTTCCTCCAACACTCCTGCCCCAACTGTTTCTGAAACGCCCACCCTGCTTTCCCTGCGTCACGAAATTCGAGTTTGGACGCGCGACCTCCTTATCGCGATCGGCCTGGCGCTGGTCATCATTGTGTTTCTGTATCAGCCGGTGAAGGTCGAGGGCACCAGCATGGCGCCGCTGCTCTCGGACCAGGAGCGCATTTTCATCAATAAATTTGTGTATCGCTTTGAGGCGATTCATCGCGGCGACGTGGTGGTGTTCTGGTACCCGCTGGACCGCTCGAAGTCATTTATCAAGCGGGTAATCGCGCTGCCGGGCGAGACGGTTTCCATTCGCCAGGGCGTCGTGACGGTGGACGGTAAAGTGGTGCCTGAGCCGTACGTGCCGGCGCAATATGAAGATGCCAGCGATTACGGACCGGTGCGCGTGCCGAAAGACAGCTACTTTGTGATGGGCGACCATCGCATCAGTTCGAACGATTCGCGCGTGTTTGGGCCGGTGGCCAGCCGATTCATTTATGGACGGGCGGTGTTCGCGTATTGGCCGGTCGATCATTTCGGTTCGTTGGCGATGAGCGAAACGGAAGCCAATACCAAATAGTTTTGTGGCCCGCGAAATTTTATGATTCGGATGAAAACGACAGGGGGAGCCACTGACAGAAGTTCAGCATCGACCCGCCACACTCGCGCTGGAAGACGGGCGCATATTTAACGGCCGCGCGGCCGGCGCGATTACGCGCCGGGGCGGCGAAGTCGTTTTCAATACCAGCCTCACCGGTTACCAGGAAGTTTTCACCGACCCCAGTTATGCCGGACAGATCGTGTGCCTTACTTATCCGCACATTGGAAACGTGGGCGCCAATATTGACGACGAGGAAGCCGCGCATCCGTACATCGAAGCACTGGTGGTGCGTGAATTTTCGCAGATGGCTTCGAACTGGCGGTCGTCGGAGTCAGCACAACTTTATCTGAATCGCCACAATATTCCAGCCATTTGGGATATCGATACGCGGGCGCTGGTGCGCCATATTCGAAACGTTGGATCGTTGCGTGGTGTTGTCGCCACCGACGGCACTCCCGCCGAACAGTTGATTCATGAAGCAAAGGCTTTGCCGAAGATGGCGGGGCAAGAATTAGCCAGTCGTGTGAGTTGCCAGAAAGCCTACGCGTGGGACAAAGGCTCGATCGACCTGGCGACGCCGCCTTGGACGGAGCAGTCCGCTTCGGCCGGGTCGGGGCACGAGGGCGAACGGTTTCGCGTAGCTGCCTACGACTACGGTATCAAGCAGAATATTTTGCGCATGCTGATCGATCATCACTGCGAAGTGCTGGTGGTACCGGCGCAGACGTCCGTTGAAGATGTGCTGGGGCTTGAGCCGGACGGGGTGTTTCTTTCGAACGGTCCCGGCGATCCGGAACCGATTGATTATGCGGTGGACAATATCCGCAAACTGATCGGCAAGGTGCCGGTCTTCGGAATTTGTCTGGGACACCAACTGTGCGGGCTGGCGCTGGGCGGAAAGACGTTCAAGCTGAAATTCGGGCATCACGGTTCGAACCATCCGGTCCAAAATTTACTGACGCAAAAAGTGGAAATCACCGCGCAGAATCACGGTTTCTGCGTCGATCCGGATTCGCTGCCTTCGAGCGACGTGGAAATTACCCACGTGAATCTGAATGACCACACCAACGAGGGCATGCGGCACAAATCGCTACCGCTCTTCAGCGTACAGTATCATCCGGAAGCGTCGCCCGGGCCGCACGACTCGCATTATCTGTTCACGCAATTCACGGATTTGATGAAAGAAACGCGGCGATAAAAGTTTTCTCGACCGGTCCAAATAAATTTTGGCGGGAGCCAGATTCAGCGGATGCCTAAGCGCACAGACATCAAGAAGATCATGATCATCGGCTCGGGGCCGATCATTATTGGGCAGGCTTGCGAGTTTGATTATTCCGGGGCGCAGGCGTGCAAGGCGCTGCGCGCGGAAGGCTACGAAGTGGTGCTGGTGAATTCGAATCCGGCGACGATCATGACCGATCCGGAGATTGCGCAGCGCACCTACATCGAGCCGCTGACGAAGGAATATGTGGAAGAAATTATCGCGCGGGAGAAGCCCGACGCACTGCTACCTACTGTAGGCGGGCAGACCGCGTTAAACCTGGCGGTGGAGCTTTCGGAAAGCGGCGTCCTCGAAAAACATTCGGTGGAGATGATTGGTGCGTCGCTGCGCGCTATTAAGGTGGCGGAAGACCGTCTGTGGTTCAAAGATGCGTGCCGCAAAATCGGGCTGGAGGTTCCGGCCTCGGCGCTGGTGAATAACGCGCAAGATGCATTGCGGCTTTGCGATCAACTGGGCTTCCCGCTGGTGATTCGGCCATCCTTCACTATGGGCGGCAGCGGCGGCTCGATCGCGTACAAC
>DATCOK010000604.1:0-25119 GCA_036564765.1 Candidatus Acidiferrum sp.
CAAAGGGACCGTGTGCGGGATCCATCAGGCCGATAATGCCTTGGTCGACGTGGGAGGGCAGTTCGCACGATAAGCGGATGATTTTGTACTTGTCGCTGAAGACCGGCAAAGCGGGAACCGGCGGAACGGTAGTAGGGGTTCGCGAGCCCGGCGCTGTCATGAAGACCCAGACGTAACCGTCGTGCTCTTTGCAGGGGTAATGCCCGGCGAAAACACGCTCGACGTGTAACTTGTCCTGACTCGAAAGCGATGGGATCTCGAGGCATTGACCGGAGCAGGCGTCGAACTTCCAACCGTGGTAGCTGCACTCTACGGATTTGCCGTCGAAGCGGCCGTACGACAAAGGGATGCCGCGATGGGGGCAGGAGTCACGCAGGGCGAAGGCTTGGCCTTGGGTAGTGCGGCCCAGTATGAGAGGAACCTCAAGCAACATGGCTTTGGCTACCTTTAGTCCGCCGATCTCGCTGCTCTGCAGGGCAGGGTACCAAAAATCCCACAAAAATCCTTGGTCCTGTTGTTCGATCGAGTCGCGCTTCTGGGCGGGGCGGAACGTGGGCTTGGAAATTTCGGCCATGTAGGGCAAATCGTAGTACACAATGAAGATGTGGGCAATAAGTCGCTGCCGGTGGCCCAGCGGTTCGAAGATGATGCGAAACCCTCAAAGGCCGCTTAGTAACGTTTTGTTCATTATTGGAACAATTCGGTACGGGTTCTGGGAGGACTAGTGCTAGAATTACGGTCATATACAGAGTTCCCGGTAGAGCCGACTTTGGGCCTTAGCCAGGAACCTGAGGTGTTTGGTGTCCTTCAGTCAGTCCGATCCCGGTGGAACGTCCCCCAAGGTAACTTTTGTGGAGAAGCTTGCCAAGATTCTTGTCTCGGTGCCGAAGGCCAGCTACGCGGCATTCGCGATCGCGAGCCTGTGCTCGCTGATCCTTTCAGCGTCGCTGCGGCTGCATCACATGCCGCGTTATACGATCGCAGAAGATGTGCCCGCGGCTACCACGCCGATCTGGCCGCTGCAATCTGCGTTTGACCCCGAGATTGCGGCGCCACGCAAGCCAGTCTATCCGTATTCGATCATTCCTGGCGGTGCAGACTCTTCCGACGAACTGCACAAAGCAGTGGCGGTCGACCCGGTGGTGAGGGAACACTATTCCGACTTCAATTTGGCGACAGTGCGGCGTGTGACACTGGATGCGCCGAAGCTGATGTATGTGTCGTATCGCGTGGGAAACAACGTTTATTGGACCAAGAACAAGATGCTGCTGCCTAAGGGCGAAGCGATGCTGACCGATGGAAAGGTCATGGCTCGCACCCGCTGTGGGAATCGGGTTTCCATCGAGCCCGTTAGGCCGAATGCGCCAGCCGAACCTACGGCTGCGGATTTCGAGGCGCCGGTTTTGGGGCCTGAAGTTTCCACGCCATACCTCGCGGCATATTCGGCGCCGCCGATGGGTTTACCGGCTGGCCCCTTCAGCCAGACGGAAGGTCCTCCTGTCGGCTCGTCGACTCCCGTGGCTCCGTTCTTCCCGATGCCGGGCGGCGGTGGCTTGAGATTATCGAACGTACCGATTGTCCCGCCTCCTGGTGGTGGCGGAACTCCTCCTCCAGGTCCTCCGCCGGTCGGAATACCTGAGCCGGGAACTGCTGAACTTGTGGTGCTAAGCGTGTCGGCAATCGGCTGGCTTGCGCATCGCCGTAAAAAAGCGTGATAAGCTTTGTTTGGTGAAGTCGAACTTCTATTAGCGGTCCCTCCTCGAAGCCCTTGAGGCTTCTTTCTTTTCGTGTTTCGAATCCCTTCTTTAACCCTTACCGCTGTTTTCCACGAGGATGGTTATGGCTGTATTTACTTTGTCTGAAAAGTTGGACCAGTTGGGCGCGCGCTATGACGACCTGACGAGGCAGCTTTCTACTGCAGAAATCGTTTCGGACACCGCTCATTTTCAAAAAGTGGCCAAGCAACACGCGGAGCTCGAACAGATCGTCGAGAAGCATCGCCAGTTCAAGCAGATTGAAAAGGACCTGGCGGGTGCGCATCAGATGATCACGGAAGCGGAAGACGCCGAAATGAAGCAGATGGCCTATGACGAGGAGAAGCAACTCGTCGCGCAGAAAGGGATTGTCGAACGAGAGTTGAAACTGCTGCTGCTGCCAAAAGACCCCAACGACGAGAAGAGCGTTATCGTGGAGATTCGCGCGGGCACCGGCGGCGACGAAGCGGCGCTTTTCGCAGCGGAACTGTTTCGCATGTATTCGAGATATGCGGAAATGCTGGGATGGAAAGTCGAAGTGCTGGAGAGTTCGCCGTCGTCGCTTGGCGGGTTGAAGGAAATTGTGGCGGCGATCAACGGCTACAAGGTCTACTCGAAATTGAAGTATGAGAGTGGCGTGCACCGCGTGCAGCGCGTGCCGGCGACTGAGCAGCAGGGGCGCATCCATACTTCCGCGGCGACCGTAGCGGTTTTGCCGGAAGCGGATGAAATCGATATCAAGATTGAAGCGAAGGATCTGCGTATCGATACGTTTTGTTCTTCGGGGCCTGGAGGCCAGTCGGTGAACACCACGTACTCGGCGGTACGCATCACGCATTTGCCCAGCGGGCTGGTGGTTTCGCAGCAGGATGAGAAATCGCAGATCAAGAATCGCGCCAAGGCCATGCGGGTGTTGCGCGCGCGACTTTATGAGCAGGAACAGGAAAAACAGCAGGCCGCCATCGGCGCGGAGCGGCGCGATCAGATCAAGACTGGCGATCGTTCGGAGAAAATCCGTACGTATAACTTTCCGCAAAATCGCATCACGGACCATCGCATCGGGCTGACTCTGCACCAACTCACGGACGTGATGGATGGCAAGCTTGCTTCGCTGGTCGACGGACTGGTGTCGCACTATGAGGCGGAGCGACTGGAAAAGGAACTGGGCGCCGCCTAACTCCGCGCCGCAGTTTGCTTCTTGCAGATATTCTTGCACATTCCTGACGATCCCATGGACATTCGCTTTGCTCTTCGAACGGGAATTGCGCGTCTGCGTCAGGCGGAGGTGCCTTCGTACACGCTGGCCGCCGAACTATTGCTGCTACATGTTATTAAGCGCGAACGAAACTGGCTCTACGCGCACCCAGAGGACGAACTTACATCGGAAGAGATCGAAGAATTCGCACATTTGCTCTCACGTCGCGCGAACGGCGAACCTACGCAACATCTGACTGGGAAACAAGAATTCTGGGGGTTGAAGTTTGAAGTTACGCCGGATGCGCTGATTCCCCGCCCGGAGACGGAACATGTGATTGAGGTGGCGCTGGACCGGCTGGCGCTGCGGGAATTGCGTGCAGGACGCCCACAGAAAACGCGGGGCGATGGATTTATTTTTGCGGATATCGGAACTGGCTCCGGTTGCCTGGCGGTGGTGTTGGCGACGGAATTCCCCGGAGCGACCGTGTATGCCACGGATATTTCTGTGGCCGCGTTGAATGTGGCGCAGAGAAATGCGATCCGAAACGGCGTGGCAGACCGAATTCGATTTCTCGAGTCCGATTTTAGAGAGCTCGGGAAAGCAACGCTTTTAGCTGCGCGCCTGCCCGGTGACGAAATCAATCGCTTCGACGCGGCTGAATTCACTTCTTCGTTCGATTTGGTGGTGAGCAATCCTCCGTATATCGCGAAGCGAAGTGCGAGCACGCTGGCTCGCGAGGTGCGAGAACACGAACCGGGGCTGGCTTTGTACGGTGGCGAGGAAGGCTACGAGTTATACGCCGACCTGTTCGATCGTGCCGCTTCTTACTTGAAAGCAGGCGGAATTTTTGTCAGCGAACTGGGATACGACAGCCTGCCTGCGGTGCAACCGTTGCTTGACTCCAGGCTGTGGACGGCTGTGGGCGTTACCAACGACTTGGCAGGAATTCCCCGGGTCATTGCCGCGCAACGTGTCGGTACCAAATAGCTCTTCTCCGGCAGATTCCCATTGCGTCGCGGGAAATCGGACCGTTGTTGCTCGCGCTTCAAGGGCGTAGGCTAGGTTGCAATGCCTGAGCTGGCTCGCTTTCGCGCCAAGCACGATGCACCCGGCGTATTAAGTGCGCTCGGCTGCACGCCGATCCTGCATGTGGATATGGACGCGTTCTTCGTGTCGGTGGAATTGTTGGAGAGGCCGGAGCTGCGCGGAAAGCCGGTGGTGGTGGGCGGACGGCCGGATCAGCGCGGAGTGGTCACCGCGGCGAGCTATGAAGCGCGGAAATACGGCATTCAATCGGCGATGCCTTTACGCACCGCGAGCAGGCTCTGTCCGCACGCGATATTTCTCGATGGGCACCACGTGAAGTATACCCAATGGAGCGATCGCGTCGCCACCGTCCTTTCAAATTTTTGCCCGGTGGTCGAGATGGTGTCGATCGATGAAGCCTACCTCGACTTGAACGGAACGGAACGTTTGCACGGTCCTTCGTTTGCGGCGGCCGACAAACTTCTCCGGCGAATTACGCGAGAGACCGGGCTGCCTTGTTCGGGCGGCCTGGCGTCAACTCGGTTAGTGGCCAAAGTTGCGTCGGACCAGAGCAAACCCCGCGGGCTCGTATGGGTCGCGCCCGGACGAGAAGAGCAATTCCTCGCGCCGCTCCCGGTGCGGAAAATTCCGGGCATCGGAAAAGTCACCGAGCGAGCCTTGCGGGCGATGGGGATCGAGCGCGTGGAGCAAATCGCCGCCATGCCGCAAGAAAAGCTCGAGAAAATCTTCGGCCAGTGGGGCACGGCGCTGTTTCGCAAAGCACGTGGCGGCGACTCCTACGAGTTTGTGGTGGACGCCGAACCAAAATCCATTTCGCAGAATCATACATTCAACGAGGACACCGATGATTCCACGACGCTCACGGCGGCGTTGAGCCACTTATCACAGAAAGCTTGCAAGCGGCTGCGGGAAACTCGATTGGCGGCGCGCACGTTGACTTTGACGATTCGCTACGAGGGCTTCGAGACGCATACGCGCTCGAAAACGCTCGCGGAGTCCTCGGCATTGGACGCGGAGGTGAACGCGGTGTTTCAGGAACTATTTTCGCAACATTGGAAACGTACGCGAAGAATTCGATTGCTGGGCGTGAGCCTCGGCGGATTTACGCCCGGTGGAGAACAGCTGGATTTGTTGCAAGCCGACAGGCGCGATAAGTTGAAAAAACTGACCCAGGTCACCGATACCTTGCGCGACCGTTTCGGGTTTAACAAATTGCAGTTTGGCGCCTCCCTGCGCGGCGGGAAATCGACGCAGGAAGACCGCTAGCCAAGCTTACCGACAACTGTCCCGCCAAAGCCTAGATTGCCATTAGTGGTCCATGCGACAAGGGCTTTAGCGTGTTTCTTTCTGTAGCGGATAATCGTTTAAATGACGGCGCGAGAACTAGCCAATTCGATTTGTGACGCTTTGCTGCAAAACGGCCACCAGGCATTCCTGGTGGGAGGGTGTGTGCGCGATTTGCTGTTGGGTCGCGAAGCGGCGGACTACGATGTGAGTACCGACGCCACGCCAGAGCAGGTCATCTCCCTTTTCCCGGATACCGTGGCGGTGGGCGCGCAGTTTGGCGTGATCGTCGTTCCTCGGGAGAATCACAAAGTGGAGGTGGCTACATTCCGTTCCGATATCGGCTCGGCGGATGGCCGACACCCCGAACGGGTGGTTTTCTCTTCCAGTGTTGAAGAGGACGTGCAGCGCCGGGACTTTGCGATAAATGGCTTGGTGATGCGGCACGATTCCGGCGAAGTGCTGGACTTCGTGACAGGCCGCGAGGACTTGCGCAATGGTGTGATTCGCGCGATCGGCGAGCCGGACCGACGATTTGCCGAAGACAAACTGCGCATGCTCCGAGCGGTGCGCTTCGCCGCCCGCTTTCACTTCAAAATCGAACTACAAACTTTCGAGGCCATCCGCGCTTATGCCACGGAAATCAGCCAGGTATCCGCAGAACGAATTCGCGAAGAACTAACCAAGCTGCTGACGGAAGGGGCGGCGCGACGCGGTTTTGAATTGCTGGACGAGACCGGATTATTGGAGCAGGTGTTGCCGGAGGTATCGGCGCTGAAGGGCGTGGAGCAGCCGCCCCAATATCATCCCGAAGGTGACGTCTGGATTCATACGCTGCTGATGCTCGAGGGACTGCTCCCAGGCAGTTCGCCAACGTTGGCCTGGGGGATCTTGCTGCATGACGTCGGAAAGCCGCCAACCTTTCGGCCGTCAGCGGAAACGGGAGATCGCATTCGGTTCGATGGGCACGTCGACGTAGGGGTCCGCTTAGCCGAGGCGATCTGCCAGCGGTTGAGGTTTTCGAATGACGAAACCGATCAGATCATTTTACTGATTGCCAACCACATGCGCTTTATTGACGTACAGAAGATGCGAGCTTCGACGCTCAAGCGATTCATTCGCCAGCCGCGCTTCGACGAGCACCTGGCATTGCACCGGCTGGACTGTTTATCCAGCCACCGGAGGCTCGAGGCCTACGATTTCGTACGCAAGACGATAAAAGAGACTCCAAGCGAAGAAATCCGTCCGGCACGACACCTTACGGGCAACGACTTGCAAGATATGGGGTATACCCCTGGGCCAATTTTCAGCAAGATTCTGCAATCGCTGGAAGATGCACAATTGGAAGGGCTTATCAAATCACGCAAAGAAGCTGTGCAGTATGTTCAAAATCATTTTGATACGAGTAGTAGTTAGGGCAAGTACCGGGAATCGACTATATCTTTTTGCCATTTAAAGGTTTAGAAGAAATGGGTGGGAAATAAAAGAAGTAAGCATAATCTTAGTGTTTGCGACTAAGGTTTTATGCTTTACGTAGTTATAGCCTTTGGTACCTTTTGTATGGAACGTGCATCCAACACTCCATAAGCCCGGACCCATTCTCCTCCGTGCTTCAGATTGGGGACAAGATGGTTGAGAAGAAATTCAATGTACCAGACATTCTGCCGATTCTTCCGGTGCGCGACACAGTGCTGTTTCCTGGTGCTGTATTGCCGCTAACCGTCGGACGCGAAAGCTCGCTGGCGCTGGTCAACGCTTTGATGGGAGAGGAAAAACTCCTGGGCGTTGTTGCGCAGCTCGATCCACGCGTAGAAGATCCAGCGGCTGCGGACCTACATAAGGTCGGCACATTAGCCAAAGTTCATAAGACGGTAAAAATGCCCAACGGGAACGTGGTCATCTTCCTCGAGGGCCTGCAGCGCATCCAGGTTCTCGATTTAATCAGCCTGCGGCCGTATCTCCGGGCACGCATCGAAGCGCAGCCGGATCTGAACACCGAACAGGATTCCGAACTGGAAGCTCTACAGCGCAACGCGCAAGACCTCTTCCGCGACGTGGTGAGCCATTCTCCGCAGCTTTCCGATGACCTGACGGGGGTCGCAACGAACATCGACGATCCCGGACGTTTGGCGGACTTTATCGCCGGCACTTTGCCGTCGCTATCTACCATGCTGCGCCAGGAGTTGATCGAAACGCCGAGCGTGCGCAAACGCCTCGAGACACTGATTCGCGAACTTTCGAAAGAACTGGAAGTACTGGAGCTCCGATCGAAAATACACGAGCAGGTTCAGGAGCAGGTGGGCCAGAATCAGCGTGAATATTTGTTGCGCGAGCAGATGAAAGCCATTCAGAAGGAACTCGGCGAATCGGAAGATTCGGCGCAGGAAATCGACGAGCTTCGCAAGAAGGTCGAAGAAGCGGGCATGACTCCAGAGGCGAAAAAGGAGTGCGACCGCGAAATCAAGCGGCTGGCAAAGATGACGCCAGCCTCCGCCGAGTACATGGTGTCGCGCACCTATCTTGAGTGGATGACTTCGCTGCCTTGGACAAAATCTTCAGGAAACCAGGAGATCGATATTGCCAAGGGGCGCGAAATTCTGGACGAAGATCACTACGACCTGGAGAAGGTTAAGGAGCGCATCCTCGATTACCTGGCCGTTAAGAAATTACAGCCAGGAATGAAGGGGCCGATTCTGTGCTTCGTTGGACCTCCGGGTGTGGGGAAAACTTCGCTGGGCAAATCGATTGCTCGAGCGCTGGGCCGCAAATTTGTGCGGCTGGCGTTGGGCGGCATGCATGACGAAGCGGAAATCCGCGGTCACCGGCGTACGTACATTGGCGCTCTGCCTGGACAGATCATTCAAGGGCTGAAGCGCGCAGAGTCGAACGATCCGGTGTGTATGCTGGACGAGGTCGATAAACTCGGACGTGATTTCCGTGGCGACCCATCCTCGGCGTTAATGGAAGTGCTCGATCCAGAGCAGAACTATGCGTTCCGTGATCATTACTTGGACGTGCCGTTCGATCTGTCGAAGGTGCTGTTCATCGCCACGGCGAACTGGATGGATCCAATTCCGGAACCGCTGCGCGATCGCATGGAGATCATCGAGTTGCCTGGATATACCGGCGAAGAGAAGCTGCACATCGCGCACAAATACCTGATCCCCAAGCAAGCCGCGGAACACGGCCTGAAGGTCGGGGAGCAACTGGAGTTCAGCGATGATGCGGTGCGCGAGATCATTCATAGCTTCACTCGCGAAGCAGGCGTGCGCAACCTGGAGCGCGAGATCGCAACGGTGACTCGCAAACAGGCGCGGCGCATCGCCGAAGGAAAACTGGACAAGATGGTGGTCACGCCGCAAATCGTTCGCGAATATCTAGGCGTACCGAAATTCCGCACCGAAAAAGAAGTGGAAGAGCGCGTCAAGAAACCCGGAGTGGCGGTTGGGTTGGTCTGGACGCCGGTTGGCGGGGATATCATCTTCATCGAAGCCACGCGCATGCGCGGCGGGAAGCAGTTCACCATGACCGGGCACCTGGGCGAAGTGATGCAGGAGTCCATGACGGCCGCCCTGACGTGGGTGCGCGCGAATGCCGATCGCTACGGCATCGATCCGGACTTTTTCCGCAAGCATGACATTCACATCCACGTGCCTTCCGGAGCGGTGCCGAAAGATGGCCCGTCGGCGGGCGCCGCGATGGTTACGGCTCTCGTGAGCTTGCTCACCGGGCGGCCGATACGTGACCGACTGGCGATGACCGGTGAAATGACCCTGTCGGGCATCGTTTTGCCGATCGGCGGAGTAAAGGAAAAAGTGCTAGGGGCCAAGCGCGCCGGCATCAAGGAAGTTTTACTGCCAGCCGACAACGAACCCAACGCTGTAGCGGATCTGACGCCGGACATTCTCGGCGACATTAAGATCACCTATGTGCGGACGCTAGACGAAGTTCTGGAGCACGCATTGTCGAAGGAAGTGATTGCGCCTCCGCCAATCGTTCCGGAACCACAACCGAAGGCCGCCACGCCGAACGCGCCGCGGGCGATTCACTAAGCAGCGGCGGTCTACAACTCATCGTGAGGACGGGCGCGAAGTTTGCGCCCGTTTTCTATTTGAGTAGAAACTGCGCGCAAAACAAAACTGTTACGATACTGTCGCGTATATGCCCGGACCTCCGCCAAACCCTTCCGACCTTGCGACGGAGATTGCCCAACACCTGCCCGAAGCACTGGTGGGTGAGCGCATCATTCCGCGATTTGTGGATTCCTACGTTGTGGAATATGGGCGGCACGCACTGCAGGTGCATGCAGCGCTCTATCGCGACCGCCTTACTTTGTTGCAACGAGAGGCCTTGTTGGCGCTCACGGTGCAGATTTTTGCCAATGTTTCGGCGGAATCCGGAACCGGAAAAACGAAAACGCGCTTGATGTTGCCGAAGGATGCAGGGATTTTTCGGCGCAAATTTTTGGCGGTGCTAGCTAAGCAACAAAAATGGAACGCCGGCGATGCGCTGGATTTTCAGAACGATTTGCACATCTATGAGGAATTGATCCGGCGCAACGCCACAAAGCGCACGCGAAAATCGTTCGAGGTCGCCAATCATCCGTTCGTGGACCGCTGCGCGTTTCTGCTGGACTCGTCGTTCATCGAAAAAGCACGCTTCGCAGCGAGCCGGACGCTCGGCGATTTAGAAGACCTAGCGGCCCACCTGGTTGCTTCGGCTTCCGATGCGAAGCAGGCGTTAAAAGCAAAGTGATTGCAGAGCGTCAAGATAACTTCAAGGTAGCCGGTCCTAAGAAATGCGCTCGACTTGTACGGCTGTGCCGTAAGCAAGCACTTCCGTCACGCCCTGCATTACTTCGGTGGCGTCGTAACGCATACACACCACAGCGTTGGCGCCGTGCTCCAGCGCGTGTTGTAGCATCAATTCGAAGGCTTCTTCCCTGGTCTTCTCGCAGAGGTTGGTCAGAATCGTGATGTTGCCGCCAACGATGGTTTGCAGGGCCGCGCCGAGATTTCCAATGACGCTGCGTGATCGCACGATGATGCCGCGCACAATTCCGAAATTTCTCACGATCCGGTAACCCGGCAGTTCAAGCGCCGAGGTCACCATGGATACATCTACTCTGGGCATAACTGTTCTCCTTTGTCCGAGACGTTTACCGCTGCGATTCTAACCGTACACGCCGTCAACTTCTAACAATCTTACTTTGCTACTCTCGGAGCATGGAGAATCTGTTTTATGTTCTCGCGGTGGTGCAAATCATCGTAGGGGTCTATCTGATCTGGCAAGGACTCCAATGGCTGGGCTACGTTCGGCGGCGTTTGCGGATCGATCCAGGTTTTCACGCGCCGCGAGTCGCGGTGCTGTGTCCGTGCAAAGGCATTGAGCCGGGTCTAGAAGCAAATCTCGTCGCGCTCACAGAATTCAATCACCAAAACTATGAGATTTTCTTTATCCTGGCCTCTGCGTCGGATCCGGCGGCATCGATTGTCAAACGCGTTGCCGAGAGCTCCAAACATAAAGCGCACGTGGTCATCGCCGGCCCGCCGGAAGAATGCGGCGAAAAGGTAAATAATTTGCGGGTGGCCATTGAGCAACTGCCGCCCGATTTTGAAATTCTGGTCTTTGCGGATTCCGACGGACGCCCCGGTAAAACCTGGTTACAAAAGTTGACCGCGCCGCTCAGTGATTCTCGGGTAGGAGCAGCGAGCACGATGCGCTGGCTCATCGCTAATTGTTCGAATTTTTCCACCACACTTTTGGCGGCCTGGAATGGATCGATTGTTACCATGCTCAGCGAACACGGGAAAAATTTCTGTTGGGGCGGCGGCACGGCAATTCGAAAATCGGTCTTTGAGCAGATGGGAGTGCTGGACGATTGGCGAACATCGGTCAGCGACGACTATTCTTTGACGCGCGTGTTAGAACACAACAGACGATCCATTTTGTTCGTTCCGGAATGTCTGACCCTTTCCTATGTAGAGGCAGATTTCAGTGGACTGTTAGAGTTCACGAATCGGCAAATTTTGATCACGCGAGTCTACCGACCGCAGTTGTGGAAGGCTGGGGCGGCGACCCACTTCGTTTACTGCATTACAGTACTCCTAGGTCTAGGTCTTGCGGTCGTAGACATATTGGCGCAACGACCCGCGTTTCATATTTTTTCACTCCTGATCCTTATAGTTCTTCTTGCCGCGATTCGGGGCGGTCTGCGAGTCGCCGCTGCTACGGAAATTTTACCTGGCGCTCGGGCGCAAATCATGAATCAAGCGTGGATACACGTCGGTCTGACGGTGGTCGTACCCTACTTGTATTTAGCAAACTTCGCACATTCGATGATGTCGAGAAAAATTTCTTGGAGAAACGTTTGTTACGAACTTATTTCGCCAAATCAGACGCGAATTGTGACGCGTTGATGAAAATCTTCGTGTTACGAACGGGGATTTCCACAGGCTCGAGAGGAATGCCTAGCGACTTAACAAGCTCTTAACCTCATGCGCGACTCGGCGCAGTCAATTTTCTTCAGCGCGAGCGCAAACTGGCACATCTCTCGTGATTTTCCCTCGTCCGTGCTGCAAATCGGCCGAAAAAGCGGGAAAATATGCGCGACGTGTGCAATTCCTACAGGGCCATAAATGTGCAAGAAAGTATCACCGAAAGTAAGTGCTGTGTTTTGAGCAAACGCATAATAATTTGTAGTTTGGATGAGAATTTGCATTGCTGGAGTAGTTCGGTGCAGTGGTCGCAGGTGGAACGTCGGGTGCCCTTTTTCAAGGGCGACGGGATAACAACTGTCAACCTTGGCTTCTGTTTGCATGCTGTCCTTAGTGGTCTGCAGTAAAAAGCCGGCCCCGCTTAGGGGCAAATCGCAAAATAAACGTATGGTTCTCGGCTGTTTGGTCGGGGCTGTATTCGGAGGGGTTTACGTGAAGCTAATCCGCAGAAACGAACAGCCACATCTGTCTGCGCGGGGTGTAACGCCTCGCGAGATGTATTTTTTCTACGAGAAGAATACCGGTGTGGCGCATTTCCATGTCGAGGCGGGAAATGATGGTCAGTTCCCGGTCGATCAAGCCGCGGGTTTGCTGGCCATGCATTGCATGGTGCGCGGACAATCGCCAAGCGACTACATCGTAATGGTGCAAGCCGAAAGCGATTTTCTCGATGGTCTGAAAGAAAAGGCCGACAAGTTGTTGCAGGCCGGGCGCTCGGCGGGGTCCAGTGTGAAGCTAACGCGGCGTGAAGACGAAGTGCTGGGCGGCATCATGCGCAGCCTGGCGAACAAGGAGATCGCCGCGGATCTGAATCTGTCGGAACGCACGGTGAAATTCCACGTGTCTTCCTTGCTGGCGAAGTTCCGGGTGCGCGGGAGGCTGGAGCTGGTGCGCGAGGCTTCGCGTCATTCGAATGCGCCGGCGCCGGAAGCAACTCGCGAAGGGCGTGGAGAAGTTCGCGAGATGCAAAGTTCCTATGCGTCAGGCGCAAACGTCTTACCGTTGGTCAAACGCTGCATGGCTTAATTCCCAACACCATTCATAAACGAACCAATGGCGCTTAGTTGTTGCCGAATGGGTCCGCCGGCTCGTCGCGAAATCGTTTCAAATCGTTTCAAAATGGTTCACACTCGGCCTCATTCTGGAATTTGCTCCAACCAAACTTCCGTCTTGCGTGCCAACCCTTGCATCATCGACTAAGTAACGCTAACATTACCCCGTATGCCGCGGGCTTTGGAGCAGATACGGCGGATGCGTGGGGGCGCGCAGTCGCACCTTATGCGCTGCGCCGACGGCCACTACTACGTGGTGAAGTTCCAAAATAACCCACAGCATCGGCACATCCTGGTCAATGAACTGCTAGGGACTCGTTTAGCCTCGCGTCTCGGCCTTCCCACCGCGCCCGTCGCCATTATCGACGTATCCGAGGAACTCATTCGTTTGACTCCCGAACTCGCCATGCAACACCCACGCCACCGTTTTCCTTGCTCATCAGGACCGCAGTTTGGTTCGCGCTACCCGGGCGACCCTCGCCGTTTGACACTGCACGATTTCCTGCCCGACCCGCAACTCCATCAGGTGGAAAACCTCCACGACTTCGCCGGGATGCTGGTCTTCGACAAATGGACCTGTAACACCAATGGTCGCCAGACACTCTTCGTTGGCGGACCGTATCACCAAAGCGCGAACTCTTCCGCAGAAGCCGTGCTATACAAAACCTTTATGATCGACCAAGGCTTCTGCTTCAGCGCCGGCGACTGGAAATTTCCCGACGCCCCCCTGCGCGGTTTGTACGCACGCAACCGAGTCTATGAGAGCGTCACTGGTCTAGAATCGTTCGGGCCCTGGCTTGAGCGCCTCGAAAAGCGCGTGAACGAGCCCGTGCTCGACGATGTCAGCCGCGACATTCCCTCGGAATGGTACGAAGACCAATACGACGAACTGCTAAAGCTTCTCGAACAGTTGTTTCGCCGCCGCACACGCGTTACAGACCTATTGCTCGAGGCCAAAAAATCGAACCGTCAGCCCTTTCCCAATTGGGTATAAGTCATGAACCATCAGCCTTTCAACACGAATCAAAATGTTGCGCCGGAAGAAAGCGCCTGCGTTTACCGTGTGCTGCGCTACACCCCAAACCTCGTCCGCGATGAATGGGTGAATATCGGGATTCTCCTATTCAATCCATACACCGGCGAGCGCCGACTGCGCATCATCGAAGAAGAAGACGAGTACCGCCGGGTGCGCCGCCTGCATCCGAGAGCAGACGAAGAGCTGTTGCGCGGGCTAAGCGAGGACCTAGAAGACCGTTTTCAGATTGCGACTTCCCCTTCCGGCAATGGCAGCGGGGACTGGCAGCAGACTCTGGCAAAGTTGGACGAGAGCCTCTCGAATGCCTTGCAACTGGCTCCGCAAAAAGGAGTGGTGTCCACTGACATCGATACGGAAATGGAGCGCCTGTATGCCGATCATGTGACCCCACCCCAGGTTTCCACCAACGTGGGCGCACCCAGCAGCCGAGCCCGGATGCGCTCCTACTGTTCCCAAGTTTTCCGCCAGGCGCGGTTGTGGGAGCGTCTCGAAAAATCAGTCCGCGCCGAACTCTGGACTCTACCCGGCGACCCCTTGCGAATCGATTACAGTTATCGCCACAACGGCACGTTGGGCTTCGTCCACACCCTGTCGGTCACGCGCTCACCCAACGATTTTAAACAGCTGGCCTACACCGCCGAGCGCATACGGGCCAAGGAAAAGCTCAAAACCGAATTCGCCGCGGTCACAGACGTCCCGCTCGTGGCGGGTGACAAACGGGACGATTTCGTGGCTGCCTCCCTGCGTGAGGTAGGCATCGAACCTGTCCCTATGGAAGGCTTCGCCGTGTGGGTTGCCAAACTCAAACCGCTGCTTTTGCAATAGTTGAAAACGAAAGTGTGTTGTTCTTTGAGTAGGGCGGGATGTGTCGTTTTCGCGAGCCATTAGTGTCCGGGTGCCATTTGTCGCGGGAGAGTTGGCCGAAGTAACGCATTCAAAAGCCCGCTTCGCGATCTGAAGTCCCGTTCTGCGGGTATTAGTATAAGGCTTGAGTCATCCCAGAACCTGCAGGCGGCTAGAAGTGGAGGACTAGGCCTAGGGCGGCTTGGACGTTGTTTTGCCATTGGCCGAAGAGGCGGGTGCTGACGTAGTCGACTTCAGCGCGGGCGGAGAGGCGCGGGGCGAAGCGGTAGTCCGCGCCGCCGCCTACCTGGATGGAGAGACCGTTTTGGCTGTGGCCGGCGGTTTGCGGCAGCGCGTGGGTGCCGCCTAAAAGGGCGTGCATCCAAGGAACCCAACGGGGTTGACGCCAAGTGATTTTTGGTCCCGCGCCGTAATTGACGAGCTTAATGTGTTCGCCGTTCCAAATGGTGGGAGCAAAAAACGTGGAGGCGTTGCCTTCGATGCCGAACGAATCACTGAGGAAGTAAGCAAGGTCGGTATTGGTGCCAACGCCGGTGGCGCGATAGATGCTGGAGCGAAAACGCTCAACGGAAACGCCGAGACCGAGTTCCCAGCGGTAATCGTCGCGGTCGCTGTAGAGATATCTGGGAGAAGGAGCTGGATTGGGGGCCGGGTTCGCAGGTTCCGCAGCCATGGGCAAAGCGAGGGCGGTGGTCACGGTGGCTGCTTCGGCTACTTCTGAAGAAGCCAAATATGCGGCGTCGGCGATGAAGACAGGGCCGGTCTGCGGGACCGGCTTGACGAGCGGAAGACGGGCGGCGCTGGAGGTGCTGAAACTGGCGGCAACATTGGTGCCCGGAGCGGCGGTGGACGCGCTGCCGGAAACGGTGTCCTGCGCGTGGGCGGCGCACGCGGCGACACACAGCAAAAATGACGATAGCAATAGCCTCTTCATGATTTCCCCTTGAGGGCCGACCCCACGCCTGGAATCAGACCACTAATCTACGGTAGCCAACCGCATGGGCGTTTGTCTACGGCTTTCCCTATCAGAAACGTAGTTGTGCCGCATTTGGCCCACCGGGTGGGTAGAAGAAATGCGTCCCGGAGGGACTGTGGTTCAGCGGCCGTGGCGGAGATAGTCGTCAGTCTTGTTAAGCCAGTCTTCGCGGGGTGGGTTGAAGACGTCGAGGTCGATGGTTTCTTCGAGGGCCCAGGCTTCGTGGGGCATGTTGGAGGGGATACAGAGAACTTCTCCGGCGCGAACCACGATTTCCTTGCCGCCGACGCTGAACTTGAGGGCGCCTTCGAGGATGTAGGTGACCTGCTCGTTGTGATGCTGGTGCAGCGGGACGTGGGCGCCTTTTTTCATGAGCACGCGGGCCAGCATGATTTTATCGCCGACAACCATTTCGCGATCGATGAGCGGGTTGAGCTGCTCGCGGTCGACATCTTTCCAGGCGAGGTATTTGAGTTCGGAACTGGAGTGCGGCTTGGATGGCGAGGTACTCATTTTTTGTCTCCGTAAAGTTTGACGGCGTTGTCGTGCAGATACATGCGAGCGAGTTCGAGGGCTTTTGCTTCGGTAATGGCGTTTTCGGCTACGAGTTCCGCGAGGGCCTGGGCCGCGGCGGTGCGCGCGGAGCGGACGGCGAGCCAGAAAGTTTCTTCGGCGCCGACGGCGTCGTTGAAGGGGAAGGCGTCGGAACCGAACATGATTTTTTCGGGATAGAGGGAGATCCACTGCTTGAGGATGTTTTTCAGCTCTGAAGGATAGACGTAGTAGCCCATAAGCGAAGAGTCGGTGTAGACATTTTTGGCGGCGGTGAGCCAGATCACTTCGAGGTTATAGGGATAGCCGCCGTGGATGAGCACGAAGTTGATTTTTTTGTAGCGCGGGTCACGCAGGACATTTTCCAGGTTGAGAGGATTGCCGTTGCGTAAGCTGAAGTAGTCGCCGATGCCCACGGCGCTGTGAAAGTGCACGGGCAGGTTGAGCTTGCCGGCCTGATCGATGAGCACGCGGAAGATGTAATCCTGAAAGTTGCGGTACTCGTCGTCGGTGGGCACGCCGCCGGAATGATATTTGGAGTAGATGGCTTCGGCTTTTTCGCGCGGAGGGTCGCCGAAATATAAAGAGCGAAAGTAAGCGACTTCAAACTTCATGGCTACCGCGCCTTTTTTCTGATTGTCGGCAAGGGTCTGGCGCAGGAAGGATTCGTAGGCGGAGAGATCGGCGGGGATGGCGCTGAGATTCTCCTGTTTCTCGTAGCGTTGCAAAACTTTTTCCTGGAGCGGGATGTACACGCCGAGATCGGGGTTTTTGCCGGTCTGATCGCGGTTGTCGAAGGGAAAGAGGAAAGAGTCGACGAAGAAAACCCAGTGGAAACGCTTAGGATCGAGGTAGGGCGCGAGGGCCACCCGATTAGCAAGGCAGGTTTCGATGTTGAGTTTGTCGAGGATGCCGTCCCAATAGGCGGTGCTGCCGGAGGCCTCGGCGGCTTTTTTCTTGTCGATGAGCCACTTGGCGTGTTCGGGGGAGAAATCGTTGTAGGGATAGCCGAAGAGGGATTTGGCGGCGGCGACGAATTCAGGGTTGGTGTCACGCAGGCGCATCACGGTGCTTTCATCGGGAGGCGAGGCTTGCGCGTCCATGTCAGAGTCGTCTGGGAAGGTGGCGTGGGAGTGATTGTCGAAGATCGCGATTTTGTCAATCTGCGCGAGCAGGCGGTCGTATATTTTCGCGACTTCGGCGGGTGGGGCGGAGGGCTTGGCTTGAGCTGCGACATTCAAGGCCGCGGTTAGCGCGAGGCAGCCGCAAATTGCGAAGTGAATCAAATGTTTCATTTTCTTGAAAGCCTCAATTCCCTGAGAAGCAACGCCAGGAGATTTGCCCAGCAACGATTTCTTCCAGCCTAGTCTTCCACACCCTGCTAGTGGGCAACGGCCGCGCGCCAGCGAACGGAGAGGCGCTCGATGCGTTCGAGGGCGTCTTCGAGTAGATGGCGAGCGCTGACCAGCGAAAAGCGTAAATAATTTTTCCCGTGGGCGCCGAAGGCCGCACCTGCAATGCCGGCCACTCCGGCTTCTTCGAGCAAAAGGCGCTGAACTTCTTCGGCCGGGAGACCGGTGTCTCCCACGTTGACCCAGGCGTAGAAGGAGCCGTCGGGAACCTGGCAGCGGAAGCCGGGAATGCGATTCAAGCGCGAGACGAAAAGGTCGCGACGCTTGCGGTATTCGATGACCATGGCGTCGACGGCGCGGGTGGAATCACGCAGCGCTTCGATCGCGGCGATCTGGGTAAATTCGGCGACGCAGGTGAAGGTGTTGAGCACCAGCATGTCTATGGCGTCGATGAGGTGCCTGGGAGCGACGGCGTAACCGAGGCGCCAGCCGGTCATGGCAAAACTTTTTGAGAAGCCGTCGATGATGATGGTGCGCTCGGCCATGCCAGGCAGCGCGCGGATGGAGCGAAATTCGCCATTGAATACAATGCGCGCGTAGATTTCGTCGGCGATGACCCAGAGGTCGTGCTGCTTCGCGAGTGCTGCGATTTGCTCGAGGGTTTCCGCGCTGAAGACCGTGCCGGTGGGATTGTTGGGCGAATTGAAAATGAGCACGCTGGTGCGCGGCGTGATTTTTGCGGCGATTTCCTGGAGGTCAGGCTGAAATTTATTTTTTTCTTCGAGGCCGAAGGAAACGGCCTTGGCTCCGAGACCGCGCGTGAAGGAGGGGTAAATCGGGAAGCTGGGATCGGGATAGAGCACTTCTTCGCCGGGCTCGATGAGCGCCATCATGGCGAGGGATAGAGCCATTTTGCAGCCGGGAGCGACGAGAACTTCCTCGGTGGGGATGTCGAGATTGCGGGTGCCCTTCAGATAATGCGCGATGGCGGTGCGCAGCGGAGAGATTCCGCGCGTGGCGACGTAGCGGTCGCGGCCGGAAGCCACGGCATCGCGAAGGGCGTCGACCACCGGAGCGGCGGGATGAAAATCCGGCTCGCCGAGTTCGAGATGAATGATGGAGTGCCCATCGCGCTCGAGTTCCTTGGCGCGAGTGAAAACGGCGAGAGCGCCTTCGCCGGTGAGTTGTGAAACGCGTGAAGCGATTTTGCGCATAGGAGATTTATCCGCGAAGAATCTTATCACTTCACGGCGGGAGGCGGCGTAACGGGAATGCGCAAGCCGTCGATAAAGCGCGGGAACATTTCAAAGGCCGCGGCGGTGAGAAAAAGTTCGACGAGCGCGGCGGGTTCGAAGGCGCTTTGCAGTTGGCGGTAGAAGACGTCATCGACATTTTGCGCGCCGCGATGCAGGCGGTCGGCCAAACGGAAGCCGAGCTTTTCTTTTTCGCCGTAGGGGCCGGTCTCGAATTCACGGACGCCGGCGAGTTGCGCTTCGGAGGCGCCCTTCTTTTGCGCGGAGATGGTGTGGGCGCGGATGGCGTACTCGGATTCGCAGAGCAGGGAGATACGCACGGCCACGAGTTCCTTGTACCAGCCCTGGAGAGCGCCGTCGCTGAGGAGCGGCTTGAGGAAGCCGGCGACGCCCTTGGCGATTTCGGGAGAGTAAGAGAGGGCTTTGAACATGTTGGGGACGACGCCGCGTTGGGCGAGGAGGGCGTCGTAGAGGGCAATGGCTTCCGGGGTCACGGCGTCACGTTCCAACAATTTTATGCGTGGATTTTCGTCGGTCATGTGGCCTCGAAGATTCTAGAAAGAAGATTGGTGATTATCCTACGAGACGCCGCAGGGAAAAAGAAAGAGCGCAGCTGCATGCACAGCTGCGCTCCTGTTGAACCCGGATTCAACTAGAATGCGTAGCGCAACGAAAACTGAATCAGGCGCGGGGTGCCGACGGTGGAGAAAATTCTGCCGAAGGCGGGGTTGGAGATTTCGGTGGAGCTGGGATTGGCGAAATTGGCGTGATTCCAGATGTTGAAAAAGTCGGTGGTGAAGCGCAGTTCCTGGCGCTCGGTGATGCGGAAATTCTTAATGAGCGAAAAATCCCAGTTCTGCTGAAAGGGGCCGCGATAGATGTTGCGACCGAGGTTGCCGAAAGCGGTAACACAGGCGTTGGGATCGAGAGCGCAGCCAACCGGATCGGCCGGCGGCGCGAACGTAAAGTTGGCGGGGTTGAGGTACACGTTGTTGACTAGGGTGTGGATGTCGCCCTTGGCGTATCCGGCCGGAATGGAGCCGCCGTCGGCCAGTTGTGCGCCAGCGACGCCGGCTTGCAAGCCGCCGATGTACGCGAAGCCCGCGGAATTGTCGAGCACGGAGAACGGTGTTCCGGACTGGAAGATGGTGATGCCGCTGAGAGCCCAGCCACCGAGGGCCGCATGGCGGAAACCCTGGGTGTCCTTGAAGAACGGCAGATCGTAGCGATAGCTGATGACGAAGCGATGCGGGCGGTCGAAGTCGGACAAGCCGCGTGAGCCGTTGAGCGAGCTTTGGTCATTAAAGGCCGTGTTCAACGCGGTGTTACCGGTGGAGGTAGCGTCGGTGGATTTCGAGAACGTGTACGCGGCCTGGAAATAACCCGCGCCCCAACGGCGCGCAACGGTCGCCTGCAAGGAGTGATAGTGCGAATAGGCGTCGTTGGCAAAAATCTGCATACCATTGTAATTGTTGATGCCTGGATTGCTGGAGCGCGCTGGGCCGTTGCCAAACGTGCTTTCGGTGATGGGGATTTGCGTCCCATCTTGCGCGATAACGATGATCGGATTAGCAGCGGTAGCTAGCGGCACGCCGAAGGTGCGGGTTTCACGCAGGTGCACGGCGTGGGTGCCGACGTAACCTATTTCGAGAACCCACTCGTGACCCAGTGAACGTTGAACGGTGAGGTTCCACTGTTGGGTATTGGGCGCGACGAATTTTCTGGGGACCTCCAAGCCGAAGAGGAATTGCGACGGGATGACGCCCGGCCCGGTGCCGCTGCAAGCGTAGTTGGGAAATACGGTGGTGTCGTTGCCTGGGAAATTTTGCAGGGCGCCGAGGCAGGGGACGAAGTTGGGATCGAGCACGCCAGCGGCAGGCAAGGCGTTGGGATTGGGATTCGCGCAACCGGCCAGCGGGTTAGCCGAGAAGAAAGTTGCCAGGCAACCGGGAGCGCCGCCACCGAAGGCGATAGGGAGAAACGGACCCTGGAAGGAGAGTTGGTCGGCGGTGCCAACGTCTTCGCGCACGTAGTAAATGCCGTAGCCGGCGCGCACGGTGGTGTTGTGGCGGCCGAACAAATCGTAGGCCAACCCGACGCGTGGTCCCCAGCCGGTGGTGTAGTTATTTTTGTAAGTGCTGTCATTACCGGTGGGCTCGAGGCCAGCGACGTTGAGTTTCTTCACGCAGCTTCCATAAATGAAGGGGTATTGACCAGCCGCGGCGAGGTCGGGATCGAGATTGCCGATGTGGCAGGCGTCATCTCGGAACGCGCCAAATTCTTCCACACGCAAGCCGAGATTCACGGTGAGGTTCGGGGTGAGTTTCCAATCGTCCTGCGCGAACACCGCGAAATCATTGGTGCGATAGCGGTGATTGAACACGCCGCCGCCGCCGAAGCTGGAGCCGGGCGCGCCTTGCAAGAGATTTTGGAAGTCGGTGAGGCCGCCGACACTGGGCTGCGTTGCAGATGCGGGAGAGCCCGGAGTATTGAAGAAGAAGAGCTGACCGTTGAACGTTTGCGGAAAAAGTTTGTCGAGATTGACGCGGGTGTATTCGCCGCCGAAGCGCAGGACGTGGGCGCCGCGCACCCAGCTGACGGTGTCGAGAAAATTGTAATTGTTCTGAATCTGAAACTGGTCGGACGGGGGCGTGGGGCCGATCTGGAAGCCGGAGGAGCCGAACTGCGTAAATTTGTAGATGGAGTTGGTGATGTTGTTGGTGGGGCGGTCGATGCCAATGTCCGAGGCAGTGACCGGGGCGATGTTCAGCAGGCTGTAGTTGATGCGCACGTAGCCGAAGCGGAAGTCGTTGACGAGCGTGGGCGAGAAGAGATGCGTTTCGGCCACGCTGAAGAAGCGGCCGGCCACCGGCAGGTCGTAGGGGAAGTTGAGATCAGTGGCGCTGATGCTGCTGGCGAGCGTGCCGCCGAGAGAGGCCTGCAGGCCGCCAGCGCCGAACGGCAGAAAGGAATCGGCGTTGGAGAAGAAGAAGCGGGCAGAAAGCTTGTCCTGGCCACCGCGGAATTCGCGGTCCCAGTTGGTGGTGAACTGGTCGTCCCGGTATTTGCCGGGACGGCTGATAATGAAGGGGCCGGAGTTGACGCTGACAGAGCAGGTATCGGGGTCCACCGTGACGCCGGGAGTTCCGGAGATGGAGGGAATCAAGAAACCATTGGCGTCGCCGCCAAACTGATTGCTTTTGAAATTCAAGAGAGACTGCATGACTGGGTCGATGGCGATGGGAACTGCAGGGCAGCCACCCGGATTGGCAACCGTGGGCGCCGTTGCGGGAGTGCTGAAGGTAGCGGCGAGATTGGCGGCAGAACGGTCCGCGGGCAAAATCGGGAGGGCGGGGTTATTGATTTGGGTGCCGGGAGAAAGCGCGCTGCGCTGGCGGGTGCCCTGATAATTGACGAAGAAGAAGCCGAGTTTCTCCGTACCGACCGGGCCGCCAAGGCTAGCGCCAAAAATATTCTGTTTGACGGGCGGACGCGGCGCGCCAGCGGCGTTAAGAAAAAATTCGTTGGCGTTCAACACGTCGTTTCTAAAATATTCGTAAACGTCGCCATGCAAGCCCTTGGATCCGGAGCGCAGCACGGCGTTGACGTTGCCGCCGCCATTGCGGCCCTGGCTGGCGTCATAGAGCGAGGTTTGAATCTTGAATTCCTGAATGACGTCGGGATTGGGCAGCGGGACGTTGGTGGATTGCGAAACGTTGTAGTCGGTGGAGCTGATTCCCTCGATCAGATAATTGTTGTTGTCTTCACGCTGGCCGTTAACCACGATGCGCACGTTGCCGCGGCCCAGTTGCGCGGAGGCGTTCAGTTCGCTGTTGGTGCCGGAAGAGAGCGAGAGCAACTGCTGATAATTTTGCGTGGCGAGGGGCAGTTCGCGGATGGTGGCGGTGCCGATGGATTCTCCGGTGGTGGCGTTGGTAGTTTCGACGGCGGTGACCTGAGCGTTAATTTCGACCCGTTCGGTGACTTCTCCGGGCTTGAGGGGGATGGTGACGCGGGTGGTTTCGGTGACGCGTACTTCGATATTGTCGGTGCGGGCCTGAGAGAAGCCGGGCTTGTTCACCACGATGTAGTAGGTACCCGGTGGGAGGAGAGTGATGGTGAAGACGCCTTCGGAGTTAGCGGTGAGCTTTCGAGCTTGGGCTTCGGTGCGACTGTCGGTGACGGTTACTTCGGCGTCGGCGATGCTGGCGCCGGTGCTATCCACCACAACGCCGGTAATTGCGCCAGTGGCGCCACCCTGGGAATAGGCGCGGTCAGCCATCAGGCCGCTCAATAAAAACACCACGAGCGCAAACTTAGAGACACTTCGCATCGGAACCCCCTCAGTATAGGGACTGCACCGGCGGGCGGATGTGGGCAAGCGTGCGAACGAAGCCTGCGATTCCCCGAAAAACACCCCGAAAACCCGACCCACGCGGACAATTCCTCATTTGAAACTAACGTTACAGTTTCCGCCTGTCAAGAAATCTAGAATGAAATGTTCGCACGGCTTGAATGAGAGTGTTTGACGTGGAAAGCAAAACTTAAAGGGCCGGGACGGGTTGAGGAGAGTTCAGGATCCTATGTAGCGGGCATATAGGGAACGGGCTACGGCGGGATCGGTGGCACCCTTTATGATGGCGCGGCCGTCGGAGAAGACGGTCATCTCATAAGGCGGAATGCGAAAACGCAGGAGGAAGTCATTTTGCTTTACGTCGGGAATGGTGCGGGTGAGTTTTTCCCGCAGCGCAGGCAGGTCGAGGGCGCGGTGGCGTTCATGGATTTGCACGGAGTCGCGGCCGCACATGGTGATGTGCGGTTGGGCGTGACCCTGGAGATAGGTAAATTCACGGCGAACGCAGGCGCGGCAATGGGAATTGCGTTCGACCTGGATGGATTGGAAGCGACCGGACCAGATATCGGCGGAGACCAGGCGGTGGTGGAGGGCCTCGTGATGGCCGGAGAGGAGTTTCATGGCTTCGGCGACTTCCAGCGAGGCGATCAGATTGACGATGGGACCGAGGACTCCGACAGTGTCGCAGGTTTCCTCTACGCCAGTGGGCGCATCGGAACCTTCGAGCAGGCAAGCGAGGCATGGGGTCGTGCCCGGAAGAATGGTCATGGTGAGGCCATAGCTGGCGACGGCGGCGGCGTAGATCCAGGGCTGCGCGGATCGGACGGCGAAATCGTTGATGAGGAAACGCGTTTCGAAGTTGTCAGTGCCGTCGAGGATGAGGTCGAAACCGCTCAGGAGTTCCGCGACGTTCCGCGGGTTGACGTCGGCGACCAGACCTTCGACGGCGACGGAGGAGTTGATGCAGCGCAGCTTGCGCTCGGCGGCTACGGCTTTGGGTAAGGCGTCGCTTGCGTCGGATTCGTGAAACAAGGTTTGACGCTGAAGGTTGGAAGGTTCGACGAAATCGCGATCGATGATGCGAATGCGGCCGACCCCAGAGCGCACGAGAAGATTGGCGGCGGCGGCGCCGATCGCTCCGCAGCCGGCTATCACGGCGCTGGATGCGACGAGGCGTTCCTGACCGGCCAGGCCGAGGCCAGCAAAAAGGATTTGGCGGGAATATTTTTCGCGGAGAAAATCCTGCACGGATGAGCGGCCCCGGCGGGTTCGAAGGCGTAGCCCGCAGAAGCGATAATAGCGCCAAACCCGGCGGAAGGGGCAACGCCGTGTGCTACGCTTCGACTGAGACGAATCAGGGATGAAATTGGGCAGGGCCAACGGGTTGCGGGGTCTCCTGGCGCTCGCGCTCCTCAGCGGAGCTGCGAGAACGCCCGCGCAAATTCCAAAAAATGACGCAGCGAACGTTGGGGCGCAGGACGCGACGAAGGAAGATTCGCAGGCGCCGATCGTGGTGGGGACACGCATCGTTGCGGAAGATGGGCGGGTCCTAACCGAGACGGTCAAGGGCATCAACGTGGAAGTAGGCAAACCGCTGGACCGCGCGAAAGTGGCGGAGAGCTTGCGCATGCTTTATCGGACCGGAGATTATGCGGATTTGCGCGCGGAAATAGCCACCGTAGCGGGTGGAGTACGACTCGATTTTGTGGGGCGCGAAAATCTTTATTTCAATCAGGTGCTGATCGATGGATTGATTACGCCACCGAGCGAGGCGTCCGCGGCGGCGGCTACGCAGCTAAATCTTGGGCAGACGTACGAGCCGGAGTTGGTGGAGGAAGCGGCAGAGCGTTTGCGCGATACGTTGCGCCAGGAGGGTTTGTACTCTGCGGTGGTGACTACG
>DATCOK010000605.1:0-2245 GCA_036564765.1 Candidatus Acidiferrum sp.
GGAGACGGCTGGCCGGACCTGTACGTGACGAATGATTATGGGACGACCTTTCTGTATCACAACGAGCACAACGGGACGTTCAAGGACGAGGGGCTGGCGTCGGGCACGGCGGTGGGGCCGGACGGGCGCGGATACGGAAACATGGCGGCGGATTTTGGGGATTTTGACCGTGATGGGAAGCTGGATCTATTTGTGACGCGGGCGGACGATCAGCCGGCGAGTTTGTATTGGAACCAGGGCGAGTATTTCACGGACCTGGCGAGCAAGGCGGGGATCGCCAAGCCGACGACCGCCCCGGTGAAATGGGGGACGGGGTTTGGAGATTTTGATAACGATGGATGGCCGGACCTATTGGTGGCGAATGGAAGTTTTTCTTCGCTGCTGGATGCGCTGCCGAAGGAGTATCGATTCGCGCAGCCGCTGCAACTGTTTCGCAATCGCGGAGAGCGGACGTTCGAGGAAGTGGCGGATGCGGCGGGGCTGAATGCCGGGCGGATGTATTCGCGAAGAGGGACGGCGTTCGGGGACATTAATAATGATGGGCAGCTGGATGTGGTGGTGTTCAATGCGAATGCGCCACCATCGGTTTTTTTGAATGAAACGAAGAATGGGAATCACCGGGTGTTATTTCGTTTGGTGGGGACGAAGAGTAATCGCGGTGCGGTGGGGGCGCGAGTGCGAGTGACTACTTCTGTGATGGCGCAGATTGATGAGGTGCGGGCGGGAGGGAGTTACAACTCGACGAATGATACTCGGTTGCACTTTGGACTGGGAAGCGAAGCTACAATGAAGAAGATTGAGGTGTTTTGGCCGAGTGGGTTGCGGCAGGAGTTTAGTGACTTAGCGGGGGATGCTATTTATGAGATTCGAGAAGGTGAGGTCATTCGTAAGGTGGTGGCGCTGCCGGGGTCGTGAGTAGGTCAACGATGGTAGAACGGCGGATTTGTGTGCGCTATCAGTTTGTAGGGCTACGAGAGAGATCGAAGAGAGATTGCTCCGCTGCGCAAGCCGCCTGTTTTGCAGGAGCAAAGCAGAAAGAAAATGCGCCGACTTGCTTCGGTCGGAATGACTGGTCTGGGGCGTGTGGCGTGAGGATTGCCAAAGGCAATTGCTAGAGAACGAGCTTCGAAATTTGATGCGGTTATTTGGTGAGCAGGCCGAGGTGGCTGGCTACGCAGAGCCACTGGCCGTTTTGCTTTATCCAGGTGTCGGTGAAGCGGCCGCGATGTTCGTATTTCTTTCCTTTATTAGTTCCCCTCTCGTGAGTGGAGCCGGTGACGATTACGGTGTCGCCGTGGCGGTGCAGCTTCATGTCTTCAGAGACTTCCACGGTGAGTTGGTCGGAGGGATCGCGGATGGAGTCGAGGAACTGAGCTTTGGAGAGGACCGAGCCGTCGTAATCGGTCAAGACGAAATCGGGATCGAGAATTTTTTCCATGGCTTCGGCGTCGCGATGAAGCTGCATCTGATTCCAGAGATTTTCGAGGGCGATGATTTTGGATTCGTCGCCGGCTTGCGGGACGGCGGCTCCAGGAAGAACAGCCAGAACGAAAACAGAGAGCAAGAGTGAGCGCAGGAACATGGGAGCCTCCTCTTTACGCTTGCGGTCAGTTCAGAAATGACGGCTACCAGAGGATTCTATACAAAACCTGCGGGCTTGGCGGGCGCTTCTTATATTGATGAGTAAAGCGCACGGCGCTAGAGGAAGATTTTTTTCCGCGTTCACCGGGAAATTATCCGGCGGAGAAATTAGTAGTAATCGGCGGGCGGGCCTTTGTATTCCTGAATGGTGTTGCCACCGTCGACGACGAGGAGCTGTCCGGTGACGTAGGAGGCGGATGCGGAGGCGAGGAAGGCAATCGCAGCGGCGACTTCGTCTGGGCGGCCGGGGCGGCCCGCGGGAGTGTGATTGCCGGCGAGGATTTCCTGCGGGGAGGAGGAGGCGGTGGCGATCCAGCCGGGAGCGACGGCGTTGACGGTGATGTGGTGGCGAGCGACTTCGAGGGCCAAGCTGCGGGTGAGGCCGACTATGGCGGCCTTGGCGGCACTGTAGGCTGTGGAGCGGGGGTTGCTGACGAGCGGGCCGGTGACGGAGGCAACGTTGACGATGCGGCCGTAGTTGGCGGCGGTCATGGCGGGGAGGACGGCTTTGGTGAGGTGAAAGGTGGTTTTGAGATTGATGGCGAGGCTGTAGTCCCAGTCGGCTTCGGAGAGATCGGAGAGGGTGCGCGAGAGGGATTTGTCG
>DATCOK010000606.1:0-2439 GCA_036564765.1 Candidatus Acidiferrum sp.
AGCCGCGCAATAAGCGCGGTGACCAGACCGAACACGCCGCTTTCCAGGGTGAACTGCAAGGCCGCGGGATACCCCAAGGTGATCAGGCGGCGAATACGCGGCAGATCGATCTCGATGGGCGTTTTCAGCAGTTCCGTGCGATGGCGGTGGTCGTACCACAAAAGATAAATGACCAGCACGGCGGCCATGTACGCGCGGGCGATCGTGGTGGACCAGCCGGAACCGACCGCGCCCATGGCGGACGCGCCCCAGTGGCCGTAGATGAGCACCCAGTTGCCGACGGCGTTGATGATATTGGCGGTGATGAGCGCGAAGGCCACGATGCGCACCATGTTCATGGCCTGCAGGCAGCGGCGCACTGCGAAATAAAGAAGCAACGGAAAGAGCCCGACAGCCAGCGCTTTGGTGTAGGGAATGGCGAGGACGGTGATGGCGGGGTCGATGCGCAGACTGTCGAGCAATTTCGGAAGCAGCCACACCGGCGCGGCGAGAATCGGCGTCAGCGCGATGCTGAGGTAGATGCTGTTCACGAGCGAACGATGGCAATCTTCGCGCTGCCCGGCACCGAAGGCTTGCGAGACGAGCGTGTCGAGTCCCATCAACAAACCGGCGCCAAAGAGCGCGAGAACGATAAAGAGATTGGAGCCGAGACTGACTGCGCCCATGGCCGCGGCACTGTTGGGGAGGTGGCCGACCATGACGGTGTCCACGATGGCCATGATCATCCAGCCGAGTTCGGCGAGAACCAACGGGAAGGCGAGGCGCAGCGTCGCCGGCAATTCCTGGCGGAGAGTTTTTAGCCTGAGCATGGTGATGGCGAAGTTGTAGAAGAGTGTAAAGGATGTCCAGGGACGGGTGTAAAGGATGTGCGCGGACGGCCTCAGGTAAACAGGGGCGAAATTGAGTGTGAGTGTGATTCACGCCAACGTGGTGCGGAAGTTCCATTGACCGTGGTTGCGGCTGCATTTACGGTGGAGAGAGCGGCTTGACGTGCATGACGCGACTGGTCCGCTTGCCAAAAATCCCCCGGGGAGAGATTCACGTGCCATTTTTGTATGACCGATACGACGAGAGCGACGATGTGGCGGGGACCGAACGACCGTACCTGCGAGCGGGAGTGCGGGTTAATTCGCGGGTGAAGGTGGTGGTGGAAAGTACGAAGGATGTGGGAGCGGCGCGACGGGCTGAGGGCCATACCATGGATATCAGCGCGTACGGCGGCATGGCGATCGTGCCGGAGGAGTTTGTGGTGGGTGAAGCGGTGACGCTGACCAATTTGATCAATGAGAAGAAGTGCGAGGCGATTCTGGTTTGGCGAGGGCATCAGGTGACAGCTGGCTGGGAGTTGGGGTTGCAGCTGAAGGAGCCTTCGGCGGATTTTTGGGATTTGGAATTTTAGCGCTTGAGTTAACGCCAAGATTATTTGATCCAAAAGCTCCGGTTCAAACCGCGAACATGGAGCCCTCTTTGTGCTTATCCACTTCTGTACTTCGGAACGGCCCTGCCGATTTAGTGATCCTGATCTAGCCTACTTTGCGGTGCTGACCTAATTAAGCGTTTTAGTGTTTCGTGGTTGGCTGCGGAGGCGCCGCGATCATGGGGGTTCGAAGCGCGTGATAAACTGACGGTTCGCGGGTTGAGTCGACGGTTGGGTCCGCGCAGGTTCTTTTTGACTTCACGCATACTTTCGCTGGATGAGGCGGTGCGGCGCTTTGGCAAAGAGCGGCGCGCTGCGACGCGCGTGGTGTTTACCAACGGATGTTTTGATTTGCTGCATCCGGGGCATATCCACACGCTGGAGAGTTCGCGGGCGCTGGGCGACGCGTTGATTGTGGGGTTGAACAGCGACGCCAGCGTACGGGAATTGAAGGGCGCGGGGCGGCCGCTGATTTGCGAGACGGAGCGCGCGGAGTTGCTGGCAGCGCTTGAGTGCGTAGACGCGGTGGTGATTTACGGCGACCCTACGCCGCGGGAAACGATTGCGGCGATTGTGCCGGATATTCTGGTGAAGGGTGGGGATTGGCCCGGCGACCAGATCGTGGGCCGCGCGGAAGTGGAAGGCGCGGGAGGACGCGTGGTGTCCATTCCGGTGGTGACCAGCTATTCGACGACGGCGATACTGCAAACGGTGCGTGAGCTACCTTCCGCGACTCCCGCGGAATCCTAGATAGAAAATGATCCTGCCAGCAGTACGCGAACGACTGGAAGCGGTACTCCGCCAACCCGCGGTGGAAGGCGCGTTGGCAGCGCTGCGTGTGGGCGGGAACCGCGTGGCGTTCTCCGGTTTGCACGACGTGGCCAAGGCGCTGGTGGCGACGTACCTCACGCATGCGCTGCGGCGGCCGGCTTTTTTTGTAACCGGATCGAACCGGCGGGCGGAAGCGCTGGCGGAAACGCTGCGATTTTTTTCGGGAATTTTTCCGGGGAAGACTGGAGCGG
>DATCOK010000607.1:0-3075 GCA_036564765.1 Candidatus Acidiferrum sp.
GATGAAAGGCCCCATCCAGAGACTGCAACTGCAACGAGAAGTTGTCTTCGTTGCGCACCACGCCTTCCTGCGAGTGCCCGTCCTTAAACGTAACCACCACATTGCCGCGATTCTGCCTGCCGTCCTGCGCCGGATTCAAAATCGCCCGCCGAATGTCCGCCGGCGACATGCCCGCGGCAAAAGCCGTGAGGTCCGGCGCGATAAATCCGCCCTTTCCGTTGGCCATGTGACATTGCGCACACTGCCCACCGCCGGAAAACAACGCCGCGCCCCGTTGCGGATCGCCCGGCATCGGCAACGGCTCACTCTTGCCCTGTAACACGCGAAGATAACCGACCAGTCCCTCGATTTTTGCCTCGCCCAGATACGCAAAGTTGGGCATGCCCGTTTCAGAAATGCCGTTGCGGACCGTGCGCTTCAACTCCTCATCGGAGTGCGCTTGCGCTTGCCGCGAAGCAATATCCGGACCACGCTCGCCGCCGTGCCCGTCCAGTCCATGACAAGCCGCGCAAATGGAAGAGAACGTCTTACCCGCTTCGCCCAGCACTACCGGATCGGCCGAGGCCGCCTTTGCGCCCGCTGTCTTCCCCTGGCCCAGAACGGTATAGGCCCCGCCGCTAAATCCCGTCGCGCAGGCCGCCAGCACCAGCACTGCAACAAAATAAACTGGGCCCGTCCCGCTTTCCGTACATCGAAACCCGAAATTCATAGCGCAAATCATCGCACGAAACAGGTGTTTCAGAAGCGCCCATAATTTCTCACAACAAAACTTTTTTGGAGTACTCCGTTGATGATAAAGTGCACCTTCAAAGCGGAGATTGCTCATGAAAAATCGATTTAATACCCTCTCCCGGAAGTTTGCTCCGCGCCTGCTGATTGTTGCCGCTCTGGCGGTGGCCTCGGCCGCCGTGGCCCTGAACGTATATTCCAAGTCGCAAGCGACCAGTTCCGGCGCCAGCAGCAGCGCCGAACTCCTCGATGGCTTTCGCCACGTCGAAGCTGCCTCCGTCTCCGACGCCCTCGAGCAGATCACCGGCAAGAAAATGTACATGTCCCACCGTATGCGCCCCATCTTTCCCACTAAGTTTGCCGGCTTCGCCCTGACCGTGGCGCTCAAAAAGGAAACCAACGAGGACCCCAACGCGCTCCAGGGCATGCTCGCCGCCATCGACTCCGGCGAAGCCGATTCCGTCTACGTCATGTCCGTCGAAGATGGCATCGACATTGCCGGCATGGGCGGCCTCATGGGCACCGCTATGCGCGCGCGTAATTTTTCGGGCGCGGTGATCGACGGTGGCGTCCGCGACGTCGCCTACCTCAACAAAATCGGTTTTCCCGTCTACGCCCTTGGCATTGTGCCTTCCACCTCTGTCCATCATTACCGTTTCGCCGGCGCCAACGTTCCCGTCCATTGCGACGGCGTCGAAGTGAAGTCCGGCGACATCATCGTTGCCGATGCCGACGGTGTGGTGGTCGTGCCGCGCGCTTCCGCCGCGGAGGTTTTGACCGTTGCCCAGAAAATGGACTTCAACGAGCATTCCATGTACGCCTACATTGAAAAATTGAAGTCCATCACCGAAGCGGTGAAGAAATTTGGTCGCCTCTAAATCGATGCTCGCGAAAAGCAGGCTGAATTGAATCTCCACTTCGACATGCAGGTTCGCCGCCGCGTCTTGGCCGTCGCGCTCTTGCTGGCCGCCATGCTTCTCGTTCCCGCGTGGATCAGCAGCCAGGAATCTGTCTCGGAAAAAAAATCCGTAACCGTGGAAATCAACGTAAAGGCTGAAGACCTTCTATCCAAACCCGTCAGCAAGAATTGGCCGTCCTACAACGGCGATTACACCGGCCAACGCTTCAGCAGTATGGAGAACATCAACACCGGCAACGTTGCCTCGCTGCGCGCCCAGTGGAGTTTTCACGCCCCCAATTCCGATTCCCTCGAAGTGACTCCCGTCGTGGTGAATGGCATGATGTTCGTCACTTCCGCCAACGACGCTTGGGCCCTCGATGCCCAGACCGGCCGCACCATCTGGCATCACGCCCACGAAATCACCGAAGGCCTCATCGACGACGCTTCCCAGCACCATAACCGCGGCGTCGGCGTCTGGGGTTCCTCCATTTACATGGAAACGGACAACGCTCATCTGCTCTGCCTCGATGCCCGCTCCGGACATTTGCGTTGGGATGTCGCCTATACGGACGGCAATCCCAACTATGGCGCGACCAGCGCTCCTCTCGTCGTGAATGGAAAAGTTTTAGTCGGCACTTCCGGCGGCGACGATGGCGTACGCGGTTTCATTTCCGCCTACGATGCCGACACCGGCAATCTCGTCTGGAAATTCTGGACAATTCCCGCGCCCGGCGAGCGCGGCTCGGAAAGCTGGCCCGGTGACAGTTATCTCCACGCCGGCGGCACCACTTGGATGCCCGGCACCTTCGATCCCGAATCCAACACCATCTTCTGGGGCACCAGCAATCCTTCCCCGGACTTTGATGGCGAAGTTCGCCCCGGCGATGATCTCTACACCGACTGCGTTCTGGCCCTCGACGCCGACACCGGCAAATTAAGATGGTATTTTCAGTTCACTCCCCACGACCTTTTTGATTATGACGCAGCAGAAACTCCTGTCCTGGTCGACGCAGTCTGGAAAGGCCAGCCGCGTAAATTATTGGTCGAAGCCAATCGCAACGGCTTCCTCTACGTCCTCGATCGTACCGACGGAAAATTTCTCTTCGCCGCCCGATTTGTGGAAAAACTCAACTGGGCCAGTGGAATCGACGCGCAGGGCCGCCCCATTCGCACCGGCGTGCAACCCACAGCCAATGGCACGCGTGTCTGCCCCGGCTTTAGCGGTGCCACCAATTGGTACTCGCCCTCTTTCAATCCCGCCACCAACCGCTTTTATTTCCTCGCTTCCGAAAATTGCGACATCTATCTCTTCAGCGCCGAAAAATTCACTCCCGGGCAAACCTACTATTCCACCGGCGCGCGCCGCAGCCCAGGCGACCATTCCAAGAAAATTTTATTGGCCTTCGACCTCGGTGCGGACAAGCCCGCCTGGACCTATCCACAAG
>DATCOK010000608.1:0-15851 GCA_036564765.1 Candidatus Acidiferrum sp.
ATGCGGTGGGACTCGCGCAGGTGATGATCGAAACAGGGAAGGCTATGGGAAAGCGCGTGGCCGCGTTGATTACCGATATGGACCAGCCGCTGGGCCGCGCCGCGGGGCACGCCACGGAAGTGCAGGAGTGCATCGAGGTTCTGAAGGGCGGTGGGCCCAAGGATGTTCGCGAACTTAGTATGGAACTTTCGGCCTGGATGTTTTATCTGGGTGAAAAAACTGGCAGCGTTGAGGAAGGCCGAGCTTTGGCGGAGCGGATGCTCACGAGCGGGCAAGCGCTCGAGAAATTTCGCCAGTGCGTACGGCTGCAGGCCGGCGACGAGCGCGTGTTCGACAACCTCAAATTGCTGCCCGAGGCAACTTCTGAATCCGTAGTCGAAAGCGCAGTCGCCGGAATTATCGCGGCTACCAATTGCGAACAGTTTGGCGCGGCGCTGGCAATGCTGGGCGGCGGGCGGGAGACGAAAGAGGCCCGCATCGACCTGGCGGTAGGACTGGAATTTCATAAGCGCATTGGCCACCGTGTAGAAAAAGGCGAACCGCTGGTGACAATTCATTACAATAGCGGCGCGAAACTGGCCGAGGCCCGACGGCTGATCTCGGAAAGCTTCGTGATCCAGCAGGAGCCGCCGAAGGCGCGGCCACTTATCCGGCGGGTCCTCGATTCGTAGCGGCGGATGAGAAGTTTTTTAGCGACGGACACTGGAAGATTCTGCATTTCATGGCTTTGGGAAATGAGCGCAGCGAATGGGAAGACTCGTAGGATTTCTCGGTTTAGCCACCATGTTGGGGCTGGCGTACCTGTTTTCCACCGACCGCAAGGCGATTCGGCTGAAAACTGTACTCTGGGGCTTTGGACTGCAACTATGCTTCGCTCTTTTTGTGCTGCGCTTTTCGGCCGGGCGCAGGATTTTTGAGTTCGCCGGCTGCTACGTCAATCTGCTGCTGAGCTACGCATTCGTCGGCTCGCAATTTGTGTTTGGCGAATTGGGCATGAAAGATTCGCCACAGCATTTCATCTTTGCCTTCCAGGTTTTGCCCACCATTATTTTTATCGCGGCGTTTTTTGCTTTGCTATATCACATCGGCGTCATGCAGATTTTGATTCGGGGCGCTGCGTGGCTAATGACCCGCATCATGGGCGCCAGCGGCGCGGAATCGCTGAACGTGGCCGCCAGTATTTTCATGGGGCAGACGGAAGCGCCGCTGACGATTCGGCCGTTTCTCAACCGGCTGACCAAATCCGAGTTGATGTGCGTGATGACCAGCGGCATGGCCCACGTGTCCGGCGGAATTATGGCGGCGTACATCGCGTTTGGCATCAAGCCGCAGCATTTGCTGGAGGCGGTGATCATGACCGCGCCGGGAACGCTGTTGATGGCCAAGATGCTGGTGCCCGAAACGGAAGTGCCGCTGACAGCCGGGCGCGTGGAAATGCCCGAGATGGAAAAAGAAGCCAATTTTCTCGGGGCCATTTCGCGCGGGACGGTGGATGGTTTGCACCTGGCGCTGAATGTCGGTGCGATGCTGATTTCGTTTCTGGCCATGCTGGCGCTGGTGAACGCCATCATGGGCGGCACGCACAATTGGCTCGCGGCGCACCATTTCGCGTGGTTTCCGTCGAGCTTGCAGCAAGTGTTTGGTTGGGTGTTCGCGCCGGTGGCGTGGGTGATAGGCATTCCCTGGCGGGATTGCGCCACGATTGGAAACCTTTTGGGCACGCGCATGGTGGTCAATGAAGTGGTGGCGTTCCAGCAGTTGGGCATATTGCAGAATTCCATCGACCCGCGATCGTTCACGATTGCAACCTTTGCGCTGTGCGGCTTCGCGAATTTCAGCTCCATCGGGATTCAGATCGGCGGCATCGGCGCGCTGGCTCCCGAGCAGCGAGGCAATCTGGCGAAATTAGGAATACGCGCCATGCTGGCGGGGACCATGGCGAATCTGATGTCCGCGTCGATCGTGGGAATTCTCACATGAGTGCAGCGGGAGCGAAGAGCAAGCCGAAGCGCGCGGCCCGTAAACGCATCGTGGCAAAATCGCCGTCCGTAGAGAATGTCGCAATCGTTTTGGGCGAATACGAGCGCGCCGAGGCGGCGGCTCAATTTATTTTCTCACGCACGCCGTTGCGGCCAAAAATCGCGTTGGTCCTGGGGTCCGGACTGGGGCCCTTCGCGGAAGCGTTTACGGGTGCCGCAAAAATTCCTTACGCAGAAATTCTACACTTCCCGCGATCAACGGCCATCGGCCATGCCGGGCAATTGGTGGTGGGAACCCTGGATGGCATTGCCTTAGCGGGCATGCAAGGCCGAGTCCATTTGTACGAAGGGTACTCGGCGCAGGAAGTGGCTTTTCCGGTGCGCGTGTTCGCGCGTATGGGCGTGAAGGCGATTATTCTGACCAATGCCGCCGGCGGAATTAAATTTGTGCAGGGGCGGCTGGTGGTGATTCGCGATCATATTAATTTGCAAGGCGCGAATCCCTTGACTGGTTCGAATGACGAAAGGTTCGGCCCGCGTTTCCCGGACATGACCACCGCGTACGACAAGAGATTTCGCGAAATGACTGTGGGAGCGGGGAATCGCCTGGGCATTGGGATCGATGAGGGAGTGTACGCGGCGCTGGCCGGGCCGAGTTACGAAACGCCGGCGGAGATTCGCTACCTGCGGACGGTTGGGGCCGATCTGGTGGGCATGTCTACCGTTCCGGAGGTAATTGCCGCGCGGCACTGCGGGATGCGCGTGCTGGGAATTTCGTGCGTGACGAATGCGGCGGCGGGGATTTTGGATCAACCGCTCGATCATCGCGAAGTGTTGGAGACGGCGGCGCGGGTCAAGGGCGAGTTCATTGCATTGATCAGAGCGGTGCTCCCAAAAATTGAACAGGCTATTGCGTGAAGCTTCGGCATCTGTGGATTCGAGGTTATTCGCGTGAGTGAAAACGAGAACCTGGTGACCGCGGCAAGACGGGCGCGGGAAAACGCCCATGCTCCGTATTCAAACTTTCGCGTGGGCGCCGCGTTGCGCGGTTCGTCCGGGAGGATTTTCTCCGGTTGCAATGTGGAGAACGCGACTTACGGACTTACGGTTTGCGCGGAGCGCGTGGCCATCTTCAAAGCGATCAGCGAAGGCGAACGCGGCTTCAGCGCCATCGCGGTAGTGACCGATACGGACAAACTTACTCCTCCTTGTGGGGCCTGCCGGCAACTGATCTGGGAGTTTTGCGGCGACGTGCCGGTGACCATGGCGAATCTCGGCGAGAAGCGCGAGACCCTGCAGATGAAAGAGTTGTTTCCGAAGCCCTTCGATGATTCGAATCTGTAAATCGATGGCGCGAACAGTCCACGGAGCGAATCGTATGGCGAATAAAAAAACTTTTGCGACGCTGGCTTTGGGGATTTTTGCGGGCTTTTTTGGCGCAATTGTGCAAGCGCAGACCGTAAACGCGCCGTCGCCCGCGAATAAAGCCACTACTAAAGAAAAAGTGGACCTGCTGATCAGCGGCGGAACCATTGTGACCATGGATGGCGACCGGCTGATGCTGGAAGACGGCGCCGTGGCCGTGAAAGGCGACGTGATCAGCGCGGTGGGATTTCGCACGGATCTCGAAAACAAGTACGCCGCGACGCAAACCATCGATGCGCGCGGAAAACTGGTGTTGCCAGGATTCGTGAATGGACACACGCATGTGCCCATGACCCTATTTCGCGGGTTGCACGATGATGTAACTCTCGACGACTGGCTGCGCAAATATATTTTCCCGGCGGAAGCGAAGAACGTGACCGAGGAATTTGTGCGCTGGGGCACACGCCTGGCGATGGCCGAGCAAATTCGCGGCGGTATCACCACCTTTGCCGACATGTACTACTTCGAAGATGCGGTTGCGGAAGAGACCAAAGCCGCGGGGATGCGCGGAATCCTGGGCGAGACATTCATCGACTTTCCGGCTCCCGATAATAAGGATGAAGCGGAAATGCTGGCGTACACCGAAAAATTCCTGAAGCGCTGGCAGAACGATCCGTTGATTCACGCGGCGCCCGCCCCGCATTCGATCTATACCTGTTCGCGACGCACTTTACAGGACGCCGCAAACCTGGCCAGAAAGTATCACGCGCCGATTCTGATTCACGTGGCGGAGATGAAAAAGGAGTTGGATGACAGCCGGGCGCAAAACGGCACGACGCCGGTGCAGTACCTAGACAAGATTGGAATTCTGGGTCCGGACGTGGTCGCGGCGCATTGCATTTTTGTCGATGACACCGACCGCAAGGTGCTGGCCGAGAAAAAAGTCGGCTGCGTGCACAACCCCTCGAGCAACATGATGCTGGCCAGCGGCGTGTCCCCTGTGCCCGAGTTGCGGTCCGCCGGTGTAGCGGTCGGACTTGGCACGGACGGACCAGCGGGAAGCAACAACGACCTCGATTTGATGGAAGAGATGGACCTGGCGGCCAAGCTGCAGAAAATTACCAAGATGGATCCGCTGGCGCTGGGCGCGAAAGCGGTAGTGGAGATGGCCACCGTCGAAGGCGCCAAGGCGTTGCACATGGGGAGCGAAATTGGTTCACTGGAAGCCGGGAAGAAAGCCGACGTGATTGTGATCAGTTTGAATGAGCCGAACGCTGTGCCGATGTACGACGTTTATGCGCAGTTGGCTTACGCACTAAAAGGTAACGACGTCGAGACGGTGGTGATTGGCGGCAGGATCGTCATGCGCGACCATCAACTGCTGACTGTAAGAGAACCAGAGGTGCTGGCCAAAGCACGCGAGTACAAACTAAAGATTGAAGCTTCCCTGAAATAATCTTTTCGTCAGCTCCCGCGTTTCGCGGCTCAGTCGATTTTGGTTTGCGTCGCTTCGATCTTGTGGACCTCAATCCTGCTCGCGCGTCCATCCACGGTCCCGGTCAATAAAACTTCGTGGCCAGAAAACTTTTTTGCCGTTAACTGATCGTCCAGCGTGTACAGCAAACCATGCCGCTCGTCGTGGAATGTGTATTTGCCGTTGTGACGCGAAATTTTCCCCGCCATCGTTCGGACATCCAAATGAAGCTGGCTTTGAATTAGTTCGGGGGCGGCGGCGGAAGCCGAGCGCGGATGATCGACGATCACCAAAACTGCGCCAACCACTGGCAGCGCGGAGGCCAGCAGCACGGTTCCCAGGGTTGTTACTCGTACACTTCTCATGGATCCTCTGATGCAAAACTACAGTAACTGCCGTAGTAAAACGCTTGGCGCTACCGCGCGCCTGCTGGTCTTAATGCAAGTCAGAAGCCAAATCAAACGGTACGGATAAGCCGCCGATTCGGCTGGTTTGTTGGGGTTTTTGGGCCCTGCCATGGCGGTGCCCATCAGTAAATGGGAAAAAATTACAGGAGTCTGGACACTTCGAGTGGAAATTGACACGGCGCCGCTACGGCGACGTTCAGGCGCCGTGGTTGTAGACGTCGTAGCCTGCGGCGATCGCGCGCACGTCCGCCAAGGACTGGTCGCGCAGCAAAACGCCATCTTCCAGCACGGTTTCGAGCGCATTCGAACCTAGCGCCGGACTGGCCGGCAGCCATTCGCCTTCGATGACCTCCACGGTGGCGAAATCTTTGCCGTTGTGGATCAGATTGAAGCGCCCGCCTTTGCTGGCTTTGCTCGGGTCGGTCTTGGGATTTTTGTAAACGTTGTGCCAGGTGCCATTGCGGTCGATGGCCGAACACTTCAGTGCGAATTTGAGGGTGTCGCGATTCACCTGTTGCAGCAACGCCCCGCCCATGCCATAACTCCAGATGTCCTGCGACCAGCCCCGGCGGGTGAGTTGCGCGGTGATGTTTTGTATGGTGTAGAAATTCACGCCGTCGCCCTGAATGAAGCGCACGCACGGCACGGTGGTCTTCCAGCCTTTGCGATTTACTTCGTAGCCAAAAACCTCGCTGACGATTTTGAATAGTTCTTCGAGTACGGTGACGGCATCGCCCGAGTCGGGCCGGATAATTAAGGTCCCATTGCGTTGCAGAATTTTTTCGCGCAGCGCTCCGCCCCAGAGATTGCGCACCGCGTTATAGATGTCGTAGGAATCGCTGACGCAGGCGACCAGGCCCTCGGGGCAATTTTCCAGAATGTTGGCGTAGGCGTCGAGTTCATGCTCCTCGCCCCAGGAGGTGATGGTGGAATGCTCGGAAGCGGGAATGCTATAGCCTGCGCACTCGAGGGGTTTATCGCAGGTTAAGTCCGCGGCATAGAACTGGTTAAGCAACTGGATGGCGGCCAGCGTGTCGGTACCAAAAAAATTCAAGAGATGTGCCGCGCCCCCAATCGCTGCTGACTCCTTGGAAGAGACGCCGCGAAATCCGAAATCGTGCAACTTGAACGGAAGCAGGGAAGGGTCGCCGGTACGCACCAGTGCTTTGCCAATGACTTGTTTGATGGCGCGCGAGAGCGTGGCTACGGTGATGGGATACCAGACCTGCAGCAATAGTGTTTCCGCCCAATTGGTGAGCCAATAAAATTCCGGGTCGGTATTTTCGATGGTGATGAGCGCATTGTGGCTTTTCACCACCGTGCCTTCTCTGACCGCGCGAATGCGCAGCGGCAGCTTACCGCCGTGCTTGGCGTACAGTGATTTGAAGCCTTCATAGTTGAAAGACTTTGGATGGCCTTGGAAATGGGCATGCGCGATGCGCCGCGCTTCTTCTATATCGTCCAAGGTAAAAACCTGACCCGCGAAATTGGACTTTACGATGTACTGCAGCATAGCCAGCATGGTTTCGTCGAACATGCCGCCGCGCGATTCGACGTAGGAGTAAATATGTCGCGTGTCCGGCGGGTATTGCCACCAATGCGTCAGCTTGTAGGAATCGGTGTTAAGGATGGGATTCAGTCGTAGCGACTGCATCGAAACTCCTGTGCGGAACGCCATAGAAACGCGAGGCCAGCCAAGCTAAGCTGGGCTTCCGGGGCGCGCAGAAAACGCCTGGACGAAGGGTCGATTGCCACCGGAATGAGAATAGCAAAGAACGCATGGAAAGCGGGCGCGTCGGGCTTGCTGATGCTGTGCGCGGCAGTTGCGGCGCGCGCTACGGAATCACCGAGTTGTACCGAGGGGCTGCAATTGAGTCTCAGCGCGCCGCAATTGAACCAGGGCAACTTGATTGTGGCGCGAGCACGATCGTCGAGAAGCGTTGAGAAAATTTCCGGAACATGGATGGAGCGCGAGATTTATTTCTGGAAAGCCGAGGCGCCCGAAGCCCGTCGATCCGGGGATCTCGAAGAAGCATTGGTCGGAACCGACCTGGAGAAAGCGCCCGGGAACTACAAACTGAACGTCACGGCTACCTTCGACGATGGTTCCCATGCGGATTGCACCGCGGAGTTGAGTGTTCGACAAGGAAAATTCGCCACGGAAAGCCTCACGGTGGCGAACCAATTTGTGGAGCCGGATAAACAACAAGCCGAACGGGCCGCGACCGAGCAACAAAAATTGCGGCAGCTCTTCGATCGCGTCACACCGGAAAAATTGTGGCGCGGTAATTTTCAGTTTCCCCTTGCCGGGATTACCCATGGAACGAACTTTGGCAAACGGCGCATCCTCAATGGGCAGGCGCGTCCGCCGCATACCGGCGCGGATTTTCCCGCGGTAACAGGCACGCCGGTGCACGCCACGCAAAGCGGGCGCGTGGCCCTCGCTGAAGAACTGTTTTTCTCGGGCAATACCGTGATTATCGATCACGGGCTGGGGGTGTACTCGCTGTACGGGCATTTGTCGGCCATCAATGTGGCATCCGGACAGACCGTTAAGGCTGGAGCGGTCATTGGCAAGGTCGGCGCGACCGGGAGAGTTACCGGGCCGCACCTGCATTGGGGCGTAACCGTGAACAAAGCCAGGGTAAACCCGGTGCAACTGGTCAGCCTGTCGCGCCAGCCCCGGCAACAGACCACCAAGCCTAAAAGGTAGCCTGCAAAGGTAGGTGGCCGGGTTTTCCGCAGAGGCCGCGGACATCGCTGCTGCGCGCAAAAGTATTTTGTGGTACCTTTTGCCTGTTGTCGCCGGAGAAAACGCCGGCACAGTTTGGCAACGCGTGCGTCACTTGCCGGTCCCCAGAGTGTGCGCATGAGTAGAGTAGTTCGCGCTTGTTCGTCTGGCCCAGCCCGCCTTGTGACGAATTTACCGGGACTTGAAAATCTGGCGGTCTTCTTAGGATTTGGTTCCATGTCTCTGCTGCATTTTCGATTTAACGAGCGCCGGCGCACCGTAAGGGTGACGCTGACGATTGGCCTGACGGTGCGATGGCAGACCGAAGCCGGGCAGAAATATGTGGTCAGGACCTGTTCGCAGTGCGTCAGCCGGGACGGCGGACTCTTCCCGATGGAAGAGCCGGTGGTTGTCGGGCAAATTCTAAATGTGGTGAATGAAAACAGCGGAAAGTCCATCGACTGCAAAGTAGTCACCATTCGCAAAACCCGCGACGGCAAAACGTATGTCGGCGTGGAATTCGGGACCCCCAGTTCCTACTTCTGGCAAATGTATTTTCCCGTCCCTGGGGCGCGCCCGTTGCGGCGCAGCAGTTCTTCCAAAGCGTCTGCTTAATTTTCGCCCGATCCTCGAATTGAGTACAACCTCACTGCAAGCTTACCTTCCAGCGAGAGTTACGGCGGACCACGAATGATTGTCGGCCTCATTTCCGATACGCACGGTTTACTGCGCGACACCGCTCTACGGGCTTTGCAGGGCAGTGAACTCATCATCCATGCTGGCGATGTTGGCAAAGGAACGATTCTGGAGCAGTTGGAGAAGATTGCTCCGATCGTGGCGGTTCGCGGGAACATCGATACGGAAGAGTGGGCGCTGTGGCTGCCCGTTACCACCGTGGCGCAGGCCGGCGAGAAAAAAATCTACGTACTCCACGACGTCAATACTCTGCAGATCAATCCGCGAGCGGTAGGTTATGCCATGGTCGTCAGCGGTCACTCACACAAACCAGGCCAGAGTACCCAGGATGGCGTGCTGTATGTGAACCCGGGGAGCGCCGGGCCACGCAGGTTTCGTTTGCCGATCTGCGTAGCACGATTGGATTCCAACTCGAATCCCTGGCAAGTGGAATTCATTGATGTCGGGTAATAGTTAGTCTCGGCGGATGGGGACGCGGGTGCTTTGTTAGGTAGTTTCGCGGAGTGCTTGCCTCTATCAGCAGTGGTAGACTCTACGAATGGCAACCAAAAAGAAGACCTTGAAGAAGAAGACTTCGGCAAGCAAGAAGCCTTTGCCCCGGAAAAGCTTGAAAAAATCGGTAACGGCGGTATCGCGCAAGAACGCAAATAAATCGATCCAAGCGAAAAGCGCGCGTAAAGTTACCGGGAAAAAAACGAAAGCGGCCGGTGCAAGCAGAAGTGCGAAGAATTCCGGAGGCACGCGTCGCAGCGGTCGCGAAGGCGTGCGGGTGGTGAACTCCGGCATGGGCACGCGCGGGGAAGGTCAGAGCGCTGAAACCGTTAATCTGAATGTGAAAGGTTTGGGTTCGCGCTCAGGGGGCCAGTCGGGCGACCTGCAGGGCCTTTCGGACGTTGAGAGCGCAAACTCCGAGAGCGTCGACGAATTGCTCGAGGAAGGGAACTCGTTTGAAGCGGAAGTCGTGCAGGGCGTGGAGAACGCTCCGGATGCCGACGAGTCCGAAGTGCAAACGCACCAGACCCGCGAAGACGTAGACACCGGCGAAGAGTTTCGCGAGAACTGACGCCGTAATTTTTCTGTAATTTCCAAGCGCCTAATGTTACGGTGCGCACGCAACCCTCCCTTCCAAAATCAACGCTACACGCGCCTTCCGCGGGGAATACACGCTTCACCCTATTCTTCGCAACGCCAGCGGCCGATACCTTGCTATTAGCCTTAGTAAGACGCTATTCGAACGGAGGGGCAAATGTTTTTGAACCGGAAATTTCTGGAAACAAAGGCCGGCAAGGCTATCTATGTGGGCTCAGTGACCGTGGTTTTATCCGCAATCGGCAGCTGGGCGGTTTTGGCGCATCAAGATGATCCCGCCATGAAGAAAGATAACGGCGCGGCGATGAAGTCGAGCACCGCGGGGAAGTCCATGGGCGATGCGCACTTCGCGAAAGGAGCCGCCCAAGGCGGCATGGCAGAAGTGAAAATGGGACAGCTCGCACAGGAAAAAGGTTCGAGCGATTCCGTGAGAAGTTTTGGTAAGCGCATGGTCGACGATCATTCGAAGGCCGGTGATAAACTGAAGGAAGTGGCTTCCAAGGAAAGCATTACTTTGCCTTCGGATATCGCCGCAAAGGATCAGGCCACTTACGATCGCCTGTCGAAATTGAGCGGCGCGGCGTTTGATCGCGCCTACGCGCGGGACATGGTTAAGGATCATCAGGCGGACGTCGCTGCGTTCCAGAAAGAAGCCAACAGCGGGAAAGACGACGCGCTGAAACGTTTCGCTTCTGAAACCTTGCCGACCTTGCAGGATCACCTGAAAGAAGCCAAAGAAATGATGAAAACCGTCGGCGGCGGAACGTCCGCTGCCAAGAGCAACACCAAAGCCAACACTAGCAGCCGCTAGTCGCCGTGTGCCGCTGTTTAATGACTGAAAAAGAAAACCCATCCTGCAACCAAGGATGGGTTTTCTTTTGTCCTCAGCCCGGGATTCTGATTAGCGCAGCGGAGCCAGCCGGGTCGTTGATTGATTGTAGCTGTTCAATCCATCGGTACGCGGCGTCATGGAGACTACGATGTACTCGCGCTCCTTGCCGTTGGTTTCTGGAGCGACCAGCAACAATTTGTTTTTGTGCAACCGGAAGTGGACAGACTCACCCGGGGGCAATAGCGCGGCATGCTTCTCTTTTTTGGGCCGGATGCGGAAAAGCAGCCGGTCGGTTTGCAGCGTGTATTCCTGGCAAAGAACTTCACTGGTGTTATGCCGCTCGCCATCCATGCCGAGAACTTCGTCGGCAAAAGTTTTGGTGCTCTTTTCCGTCGAGCCGCAAGTCTGCGAATCCATCTGGCGTAGTAGCCCGTTTTGATAGGCGGGTTTGTCTTTCGCGGAGGCACCACAGACGGCAATGAGTACAATGGCTGGCATTAATACGCGTTTCATGGGGTCGATTCTCCTTGGCGGTCGTCACCGCCGCTGTTTTTAGTATGAGCTCGGCAAGTCGCAGCGGTTGCCCGTGTTCCGCGCTCATCACCGGTCTTGAGTACAGGCTGAAAAATCACTAAGGTACAGGTGGTGTTGCGGCGCGATTCCGGTGCACCATTCTTAGAATTGCGAGGTGAGTGTGAAAGTGTTCACGAAATACAATTTGCCCGGCATGGTGTTAGGCGTGGGGATCGCGCTCACAATTCTGGCTGCGCCCGCCTATCGTTCGATAGCCATCGCACAAGACAAATCCTCCGGCGGCGAAAAAGGCGAAGTGGAGCGCGGGCGTTATCTGGTGGAAGAGGTCGCCAAATGCGCCGAATGTCATACCCCCCGTAATGACCGTGGGGAGTTGCGCGCGGATGCGTGGCTGCGCGGCGGACCGGTATGGATCCGTCCGGTGGCGCACATTTCCAATTGGGCCGACAACGCTCCGCCGTTGGCGGGCTTCCCGAGTTTCACGGAAGAGCAGGGCGAAACGATTCTGGAGAAGGGAACGGGTCCGCAAGGCGAGGAACTGCGGCCCCCGATGCATATCTATCACATGAATCACGCCGACGCGAAAGCAATCATTGCCTATTTGAAATCGCTCCCGAGGGGCCACTAGCGATTCTTGCAATTTGATTTCCGCGCGCTTCCAGCTCCTTCGCATTGATTTCTGATTCACTACATTTGACCGTATCGACAGCCGGACGTAGGATGGCGCTGTGCTTCGACAGATAGTCATGCAAACCAAGAGGGATTGTGTACTGCTCAAAATGCGGTAGTGCGGTGGAAGAGGGTGCAGCGTTTTGTCCGGCTTGCGGCCAGTCGACGTCGAGTTCTCCGGTTGCTACGAGCGCGCCCGCGCCGCCATACCCGGGTGGCAGTTACCCGCCGCTGACGCCGCCGGTCGCCGTTCCGGTAATGGCGTGCGCGCCTTCCGTGCAGTACGCGGGATTCTGGCTGCGGGTGGTGGCCTACATTATTGATGGCATCGTGGTTGGGCTGGCGTTCCTGGCGCTGTTCATTCCGTTCGCCTTCACCACGGGTCTCGCCGCACTAGCCGGGCGAGTTCATGCCGGCGACGATCCTCGCGACATCGGCGAGGCGCTTGGGCCAGTATTCTTCCTCGGCTTTTTTACCATCGTCTCTTTAGCCTTTCTGGGCGCGTGGCTGTATCACGCGAAAATGGAAAGTTCCTCGTGGCAGGCCACGCTGGGCAAGAAAGTCCTGAACCTGCGGGTGACGGATATGGCCGGTGCGCGAATTTCGTTCGGCAAGGCCACCGGGCGGCACTTTGCGAAATTAATTACCGGGCTGATTCCGCTGGGGATCGGCTTTGCCATGGCAGGTCTTACAGAAAAAAGACAGGCGCTGCACGACATGCTGGCAAGTTGCCTGGTGCTGCGCGACGGCTAGCCCGCGACCCTCCGACTGGATTGTTCTAGTTGAGGAGACTTTTGCCGCCGGCCAAAGCGCTAGTGCTGCACCGCTCTCGTTCTTATAAGTTTCGTTGCGGTAGTGCGCAACGTTTCCGGGACATTCTTGTTGTTGCTCAACTTTTTGAGGTCCACGGCGTTCAGCATCGGCAGCATGTGCAGGGTGACGTCCAACGGAGTTTTGGAGTTGGTCATCAGGTTGCGAACCACGGCGTAATTTTTCTTGAAGGTGCGATTGCCGGCGATGAGCCGCAGAATTTCATCGGTGAGGCTGCTCATGGAAGCGAAGGCTTCCACTTCCTGATCGGTTAATCGCGGAGACTGCAGGACGGCGCGCTGCACAACTTTGTTGGAATCGCGTATCAGTGTGCGGCGCGCCTCGGACCCCCCCTTGATTGCAAACTGCACCCTCTCGGAAACCGTCATCTTGGCGAGGCGCTGCAGCAGGGTCTGGCGCTTTTCGGCGTCCGGCTCCACTTCCATCAGCGCTTCCATCAAGGCCCCTTCGTCGACGGGCGTCTCCGGCCCGAGCAGTTCCTGCAAAACTTTTCGATTATCCGCGGTTGCAGAAGTGGATTCGAGAAGGGCGGCAGCCAGAGCGGCCGATTCGGCGACACGATCGAGCGAATCCATCAGCGACTGAACGCTCATCGCGGTGAGGTGCGGAACATGCTCGGTGATCAGCCGGGAAGGGCAGTTCTTGTTGTACACCAAGGCTTCCGCCACTGCCGCCTTGCCGACAAAGCGCTTGGAGGAGTATTCGAAAAGTGCGGGCATGGCTTCATCACGTTTGATGGCTTCCACGAATGATTCCACCGGCTGCGTTTGCAGCGCCTGCGCGGCCCGCTCGGCGATCTCGGGATCCGGATCGCTTGAAAGCACCACCAGGATTTCCGCACGATCGGCGGGCGCGAGGTTATCCGGGCTGGCGCACACTTCCAGCTTGCGCTCGCGTCCTGTGTAGGCTTGTAAAAGGTCAGCGCGACGTTCCGTCATGCGAGGGCCTCAGGTCTTTGTATCCGAGAACAATCGTACCGGAGCCGTTGGGCGAATTGGAGAGCGCGGCGCGGGAGGTAATGGGGCGGCCATTCAATTCCAGATGCACGGCGGAGCCATCGGCCGCATTGATCTGGAATTGCTGGGCTGCGGTGAAGTGGTGAACGTCGCCAGGCAAGATGTCGGAATCCAGCAAAACCTGGTCGTCAGCCGCGATGCGCACATGTGACGGTACGGATGTGGATACCGTAAGTTCCAACTTGTCGGGTGGCTTGGAGGCAACACCAGAATCGCCCGGTGTCTGGGTCTGAGTGGACGTTGCAGGCGGATGCGCGTCGCGATTGGCGGTGTAACGATGCCACGCGTTTCGTCCAGCGTAAAAAGCACCGACGCAGAGCAGCACAATGAAGAGCAGAGCCAGCGCGGGAACTAGGCGCGATGGCGAAGGCAGCTGGTTTTCGTAGGGAGCCGGTGCCGAGATATTCGGCTCGCCGCGGGCCAGATCGTATTCGGATAGAAGGTCTTCTTCGCTCAGGCCCAGATAGCGTGCAATGGAGCGCACAAAGCCGCGGCTGAAAACTCCCCCCGGCAGCTTGTCCCACTCTTCTTCTTCGAGCGCTTCTAGAAAACGCCGGCCAATGCGCGTGCCCTTGGTGATCTCGCCAAGCGAAACATCGCGCAACTCGCGCTCGCGTTTTAGACGTTCCCCAAAATTTCCCTTGGCCATGCGACGATTCCTGACCTATACGATAGCAAACGTCGCGGGAATTAGCCGGGACGACATGCGTTCTACCAATTCACTCCAGGATGGAGGCTCGGCACTCGGAATGCGCGGTAGGCTACTGCGCGCGAGTAAGCATGTGCCAAACCGTTTGCGGGTTCGAGGTCATGGGTTAGATGCTCTGGCGACGGACCACCATCAGCGCTAAGGCCTCGAGCGCGAGCATTATGGTGGCCAACACGTAGAACAAAATACGCGCTTTGGGCCACAGCCATGGCGGTATTTGGTCGGCGAACTTGTCGCTCCAGGTTTCCATCAGACGGGGAGGTGCTGGTGTTCCAAGTGCGTCTGACGCCCATCGCGAGGCGATCCAAGTGGCTCGGAGATTCGAGAAGAGCACCGCCGCAATTCCAATTCTCAAAACGCTCGTGCCCGCAATGAGCAAATCGGCGAGATAGAAGACAAACACGAGGGCCGCCGCGTAGCGGTCGTGCTCACGCACTCCCACTCCGGCCAGATAAAAAAACAACAGTATCAGCAAACCGATGAGTGGGTGCCCCGAGTATAACGATAGACCGAAGGACAGCAAGGCGACCAGGACGCATACCCATAAACCTTGCGTCCCGAGATAATCCACGTGATCCAGAGTGTGAATGGATGGCCAAAATAAGCTTTTGATTCGGCTTTCGGATCGAGCGCCAGCATCCGATAAACCCAGGTTCTGCATGCGCGGGATTATTCTTTATGATAGCCATTCTGTCAATTACAGATAACTTAACCAGTCTTGCTGAGAAAACGGCGCTTCTAGCCGTGGCGAGATAGAAACGCCTGTACTACGAGAATGTTGCGGGTGTTTTGGGGGACGCCTATGCTTACGGAGATGCGCTATTCCCGATGTTAAGCAGCCAGAATTCTGCCCGTTCCGGCGTCGACGCGATGGACGAGCGGACATATCCAAAGGACCAGGTTCAAACCCGCGTGGAGGACGTCAAGCAGTTTCCGGCTATCGAACGCCGCCGCAACGCCGCCGTTCCCTACGAACAGCGCGAAGCCGGCGAAGTCGCGGTATTCCAGGAGTTAGGGAAGGCGCTGACGTCGTCGCTGCAGCTCGATCAGGTGCTTCGCACCATCATGGAGAAGATCGACGAATTTCTGCGTCCGGAAAACTGGTCACTGCTGCTGCTCGATGAAGCCAAGCAGGAGTTGTATTTCGAGTTGGCGGTGGGCAAGGCGTCGCCGGCCCTGAAGGATGTGCGCATCAAGATCGGGCAGGGCATTGCCGGGTGGGTGGCCCAGAACGGCGAGACGGTGGTGGTCCCCGATACCGCGAAAGACACCCGCTTCTTTGGCAAGGTCGACGAGAAAACCAAGACCGAAACGCAATCTATCGTCGCTGTGCCGGTCAAATTTCGCGATACCTGTCTCGGCGTGATTGAGCTGATCAATTGCGTCGGTCCCGAAGGCTTCGATCATCGCGATTTGAAACTGCTGGAAGCGCTTTCGGACTTTGCCGCCATCGCGCTGGAAAATGCCCGGCACGTCAAGCGCATCCATGAACTGACCATTACCGACGACTGCACCACGC
>DATCOK010000609.1:0-4391 GCA_036564765.1 Candidatus Acidiferrum sp.
GGTATAGCTTCGACTCTAGGGGCGTGCATTTTGTCGGTCTGGTTAACGTGGTGAACCTGAAAGCCGGCGGCCTGGGCGACCTGGGGCACGAGCAGTTGGCGTGGTTGGAGGCCGACTTGAAGCGGCATCCCAGCAGCACCCCGATCGTGGTCTTCGCCCACATTCCTCTGTGGACAGTGTACCCGCAGTGGGGCTGGGGCACCGACGACAGCGCGCAGGCGCTGGGCTATCTGAAAAAATTCGGCTCGGTCACAGTGCTGAACGGCCACATCCACCAGACCATGCAGAAAGTGGAAGGCAACATCACTTTCCACACCGCGGCGTCCACCGCTTTTCCGCAACCCGCGCCGGGAAGCGCGTCTTCGCCCGGCCCGATGAAAGTTCCCGCGGAACAACTCCGCAGCGTGCTCGGCATCACCAACGTGGATTTCGTGCGCGGCCAGCACGCCTTGGCCGTAGTGGATTCGTCGCTGGCTTAAGCAGTGGTCCGATTCGCACAGAACTGAAATATTTTCAAAATCTGGAAAAGCGAGGAGAAAAATCATGAGGAGCAGTGTGTTTGGAGCCGTAGCGTCCGCAACACTAAGTTTTGCCATCGGAACCTGGTTTATGGCCCCGCGCAGCGTAGTCGCACACGCTGAACGTAGACTCGCCGGTCTGGCCAGCGCGCAGCAGGGAACTATGGAAGTTAAAATCGACAACTTCAGCTTCGGTCCCACGACCTTGACCGTCGCCGCCGGAAGCACCGTAACCTGGGTCAATCACGACGACATCCCGCACACGGTAGTCAGCACCGACGGCGCCTTCAAATCCAAAGTGCTCGATACAGACGAGCAGTTTTCTTTTACCTTCACCAAGCCCGGCACCTATGCCTACTTCTGCTCCATCCATCCGAAAATGACCGGGACGCTCGTGGTGCAGTGATGGCCATGAGCGTAAATCCCTTCGACCCCAGGACCGTGCTGCTCGCCAAACATGCGCAACACGTAGTCTTGATCCATTTTCCGATCGCGCTTTTTCTGGTGGCGGTGGTCTTCGATGTGGCCGCGCAGTATAAGAAAAGTCGCGCGCTCGCCGAAGCCGCCTTTTTCAACCTGCTGGTCGCCGCGCTTTCCACCGTGCCAGTCGTAGCCACCGGCCTGATCGCCTGGCAATGGGCCCTCGAAGGAAAAAAACTGCGAGGCATCCTGCTGATGCACCTGGTGCTAGGACTAATCTCCGCCGTGTTAATCTGGGTGGCCTTCTGGATCCACCTCCGCATGCGCCGCCAATCCAACCAGTATTGGCCCACGTATCGCTTCGCAGTGGAAGCCATCAGCGGCCTGGTCATCACCGCAACCGGCCACCTCGGCGGCTTCCTCAGCGGCGTCAACAGTCCCGTCTGAGTGCCCAGCGACGAGTGGTTTTTTCTGTTGACAACACATCCGTTCGTGCTAACTTACCGTTAGTGGACACTTACCTTCAAGCTGGACTCGAAGCCCTGGGCGACGCCACCCGCATGGCCATCTTCCAGAAACTCACCGCCGGGCCCATCGCCGTCAACGAACTGGCCAACCTATTGCCGGTCAGCCGCCCGGCTGTCTCCCAGCATCTCCGCGTACTCAAGGAAGCCGGTCTGGTGACCGACAGCAAAGCCGGAACTCGCCGCTTGTACCAACTCGATCCCGCCGGCGTTGAACGCATGCGCGCCCACTTTGACCAGATGTGGACCAACGCCCTCGACAAATTTCAAGCTGCCGCAGAAAAAAAGCCGTCAGGAGACACTCATGGCCAGCGCCGCCGCAGGAAGCGCCGTTCGTAAATCCGTTCGCGTGCAGGCTCCCATCGCGCGCGCCTTCAGCGTCTTCGTCGAACAGATGGAGACCTGGTGGCCCGCCACCCATCACATCGGCAAGACCCCGTTCGAAGCCATCTTCGTCGAGCCGCGCGCTGGCGGCCGCTGGTACGAACGCGACGCCAACGGCCAGCAATGTGAGTGGGGCACCGTGCTCGTCTGGGATCCGCCCCACCGCGTCGCGTTCTCGTGGCACGTCGGCCCCGGCCACGATCAGTCCGATTGGCAATTCGATCCCGACCTGTCCAAAGCCAGCGAAGTCGAAATTCGCTTCACCGCGGAAGGCCCGCAAAGCACTTTGGTCGAGCTCGAACACAGCAAGCTCGAACGCCACGGCGAAGGCCACGAGCAATTGCGCGCGGTCTTCGACGGACCCGGTGCGTGGAGCGGCATCCTGGCGCACTACGCCAAGGCGGTCAGCGCCGCACCATCCAACGAGACGAGTTGAGACAAGAATCAAAGAGCTGAGGCCAGGGACCTCAGGGCCGGAACTGAATCAGAAAGTTTAGCGCACGATCAGACCACTTGGAATTGGCCAGTGAAACCCAAGAAGAGCGAGTAACTCAAAATATCCGCGAAGGAGAAACTATGAAGCCCGTATTACCGCTCCGCGCTGCATCCATACTGGTCTTCATCCACGCCGTGATGCACACCATCGGTGGCGTCTTCGGCCATCAGCAACCCGGCCCGCAAACCATCGCCGTTGCAGCCATGAAGAGCAATCAATTCCTGTTGATGGGCCACATGCGCAGCTTCTGGGATTTCTATCGCGGCATGGGCCTCGGCATCAGTATTTCACTGACCGCTGAAGCGATCATCCTCTGGCAACTCGCCTCCCTCGCCAAAACGAACGCCCGCCTCGCGCGCCCCATGCTCATCACCTTCGCATTCGCCTACGCCGCCTTCACCGTAAACTCCTACACCTATTTCTTCGCCGGCCCGGTCATCGCCGAACTCCTGATCGTAGCCTGCCTGGCCGCCGCGATTGCGACCGCCGAGAGAACTGCAACGCAACAGCGACAGAACGTTGATCTGAGCTTGGCGCACTGATTGAGTCGGACAACAGTTCTGCTCAGCTGCGAATACTGACGACATCACTTCGCACTCGACACCAACTCCCAAATCCTCGCCAGATGATGATCATCGTGTTCTGCCACAAAAAATAAATGGTCCACCAGCCGCATCGGCGTCTTCAGACGCGGATGCGGAATCGCCCGCGAAAATTGCCCATCCCCTGCTTCCTCGACGCGGACCACCAACTTCCCGCGCGCCGCGCGAAATTCACCGAGAATCTCCTCCAGTCTGCGCGCGTTATGATTCGCTTCCTCCGTCTTACGATTCTGCAAATCCGCCACGGTAAGCTCTTGCGCACCGGCGGCGTAATCCTCGACCCGCGCCAGCCATAGCGGCTCCAGATCCGCCAAATGACCGGCATGCTCCTGCGCCGACCACGTGCCATTCGGCCTCCGCGTCAACACCTCGCCTGAAAATCCGCGCACCAATTCCTCCAGGCGCGCTGGCGTGCCCCGCAACCGCGCCATCAGACTCCCACGCAACTCCACCGGAAATGAAAAATCAAACTTCCTCTCGAACCACTTGGGTGCCCGATGCACGCATCCTCCTGCGCCTTCCCCTCAACGATTACACGAATGACTGGTAGAAACAAAAAGCTCCGTCCCCAAAACTTCTGAGAACGGAGCTCTAGGCGTTTCATTAAACAGGGGGCGTTCACTGAACCGCAGCCCGGCCACCACGCAAGAACTATGGCGCGCAGTTGGCCTTTTGCGGTGCGGACAACGCAGTCAAGGTGGTGATGTCGGGGTAGCTGTAGGCTCCGTGAATCGCGGTCGAAGGCGACTGGAACTCAAACCACTGCAGCAGCGCCTCGTTTTGCGGATGGTACGTGACGCCGTTGGGCATGGTGACGGGGAAGGATTCGCGCGGCAGGCCTTCCACCACATCCCCATCCTCCAGGTTATCCTGGCAATTACCGTTGGGCGCCAGCCACCACGGAGTAATGTCGTGAACCCCGTCGATGGCTACCAGCGGATCGTTATAAATTTCGGAGATTTCGTGGCTCAATCCGGTCACGTCGGCCGTTTCCGGATTCACGAAGATGGGCTGGTCCCACGTGGAGTAGTTCATGACAAACAGCCGCAGGAGGCCGCCATTGTTGGCATCGCCCGCCTCATGGGAGTGCTGCTGTCCGGCGGAAATGTGTTGCTGGTCGGGAACAGTTCGCTCTCGAACACGTTGGCATTCAGCAGCACGAAGAAGCAGCAGCTGCCATCAGGATTGAGCGCGAAAAGATAGTTGCAGTCCGTGCCCTTGGCTACTCCGCCGCCGCAAGTGTGGCCCTGGTTGATCACCATGGTTCGCTTGGTCTTCACGTGCGGGTCCAGCAAAGTGTGCCAGTCCGCCGGCGCGCCCTGGTATTCCGCGCGGTTTACCGCGTCCGCAAATTGCGTGGGCGCCGCGCTGCTGTCGTAGTTAAAATTCGAGAATACCGGCGATTCCAAAATTGGATCGATGAAGGGCGTGGGATCAAAGAAAAGAC
>DATCOK010000610.1:0-3147 GCA_036564765.1 Candidatus Acidiferrum sp.
GAACCGGAAGAGCGCCCCAAGCAGGAACCTGCTAACAATCGTCCCGCGCAACAGAACGACCGCACCCAGCAACAGCAACAACAGGAGCGCACCCGCACCGAGCAGCATCCCGCTCAGCAACAGGATCGCGCCCAGGAACAGCAGCGCGCCCAGCAAACCGAACAGCACCGCGATAACGACCACGCCGCCGGCGGCGCCCACGGCCGTCGCGTTCCCGAAGCCCAGTTCCACGAACACTTCGGAGCTGAGCACCATTTCCATGTGCAGCGCAGCAACGACCGCCGCTTCAACTACGGAGGCTACTACTTTACCTACGAACAGCCTTGGCCTTCTGACTGGGACTACAACGACGACGTCTACATCGAAGAAATCGACGGCGAATATTACCTGATCGACCCGCGCCACCCCGGCATCCGACTCATGGTAATCATCGCCGACTGACAAACTCAATGAGTAAAGCCAAGGTCCCCATACGATGATTTCGTGTGGGGACTTTGTGTCTGAGCAAGCAACCGCGAATGAACGTGAGCCCATCCGAATTCCTCAACTCGCAAATTTCCACTAAATCACGCCGCTCGACCCCACCTGAAACCATTCCGCTCAATTCCACGTCCACTTATCAGTATTTGAATCAGGCCCGGAAGCCCAGTCGCCGCAGCCCAGCTTCGAAATCTTCGAGGGTAAAAAAAATCGTGGAGGCACGCATGATCAAACCAATCGGCCTGATAACTCTGCTTCTGTGTTTTTCCTTGTCGACCTTCGCCCAACAGCGCACCGGCGGTGGTGGCGCGCGGCCCAGCGGTGGCGGCGCGCGGTCCGGCGGCGGAGCCCATCCGAGCGCCGGTCGCCAAGTGGGCGGCGGCCACATCCCCGCCCGCGGCCCCGCTCCTTCGCGCGGCGCAACGCATGCCCCGGCGAACCGCGTTGGCAATCCGGGCAGGGAACAGGGCGGCGGGCGCGCCACCTATCGCGACCAGGAAGGCCACCCGGAAGCCCCGCACGTTCACGCCGGCAACGACCGTTGGGTCGGCCACAATAGCGGACGTGGCGACGCCAATTACCATCAGGATCACGTCTGGGAACACGGACACTTCGGCGGTGAAATCGGCCGCAATCACATCTACCGCATCGAAGGCGGCGGCCGCGACCGCTTCTGGTTCGGCGGAAACTACTGGAGCGTAGCACCCTATGACTATGGCTACGTCGATGGCTGGCTGTGGGACAGCGACGACATCGTGCTCTACGACGACCCCGACCACCCCGGCTGGTATCTCGCCTATAACACCCGCCTGGGCACCTACGTCCACGTCCAATACCTGGGAGGCCAGTAGCCTCGGCTCTATCGCTTGCACATATTCTTATTGATCCCACACGCGGAGTCCGCGTGTGGGATTTTCATTTCCGAACAGGCAGATAATTCACACTCAGGGTCCACGTTGCGACACATCGATTGCATCCCCGCAACCCGTGTGTTAACTTTGCGCGGTAAAGGGAACCGGCCCGTTTCCCGCCAACTGCTCTCGTGCCCAACATCAAACATCACGGCTCCGCGCACCAGCCCGGCCCCGAGCGGCTCGGCCCCTTAAGCGTCGAAGAATCCGAACTCCTCAAAAAGATCGATCTTGCGCGCCTCCCGCGTCACATCGCCGTCATCATGGACGGCAACGGCCGCTGGGCCCAGCGCCGCCACCTACCGCGCATCGCCGGCCACCGCTACGGCACCAAAACCGCTCGCACCACCATCGAAACCTGCGCGCACCTCAACATCGAAGCGCTGACGCTCTACGCTTTTTCCGTGGAAAACTGGCGCCGTCCCAAAGCGGAAACCGACTTCCTCATGCAACTCCTCCGCGAATACATCCGCAAGGAGATGCCGCTCATCCAGCGCAACAACATCCGCATGCGTTTTCTCGGGCGCATCGAGGAGTTGCCCGTCGGCGTACAGAAAGACGTGCGCGACGCCACCGAGCGCACCGCCTCCAACACCGGTATGTATCTGTGTATCGCGCTGAATTACGGTGGCCGCGCCGAAATCGTCGACGCCCTCAACGCCATCCTCGCGGAACGCAGTAATGGCAACGGCACGAACGGCAATGGTGCTCACGCCGGCAACGGTGCCGGCGCACATCACGGCCACCCAAAATCGCATCCCGAGCTAAATCTTCGCGTCGAATCGAAAAATAACGCCGCAGCAGGAAGCAACGGCCATCCACAGCGCATCACCGAGGATCAGCTCTCCGCCTACCTCTACACCGAAGGCTTGCCTGATCCCGACCTGCTCATTCGCACCAGTGGAGAGATGCGCGTCAGCAATTTCTTGCTCTGGCAAATCGCCTATGCCGAAATGTTCGTCACCGACACGCTCTGGCCCGACTTCAACCGCGCCCGCCTCCTAGAAGCCCTCATCGACTTCCAAAAACGCGAACGCCGCTACGGGGGAATTCATGCCGCAACCTCTGCCGAAACCGCAAGCGCCACCGCCCGCGCCAAATAAATTTCACCACGCAGCAGGGGTAATGCGATGCTGCCCACCCTAGGTTTTCTAAGGTGGGGATTTCCTACCAACATCGCCAATCTGCTTACTTCACCATCACCTCGCGCGCCAGATGACTCGCAATCACTTCGCGCATCTCTGCTCGCTTCTTCACCGCCTCCAACCCCGCCTCTCGGCTTCCGTAGTGCTTCACCATTAGCGACGCACCTTTGTTATCCAGTTGATCGAGCGCTGCCCAATTGGGATAAAGCACCGCGACAGCCACGTCCCAATCCTGCGGATGCTCCGATCCGGTGTTCACCCACGCCTTAAATTCCGTGATATATCCGGCCTTCTTGGCTTCCTCGTAAATGGGCTTGATATTCTCGCGAAAATCTTTCCAGAAAGCGTCTCCCAATCCCGGCTTGATCGAATAATAGGTCACCCGCCAAATAGGCCCACTGTCGTAATTGGGATTTTGCGCCAGCGCCGCGCCAGCCATCACCAACGTCGATATCAACACCACCACCGAAAGCGTTCTTCGCATCGCGTCTCCTCCACTTGCAGATTTTCTAATGTGAGAAACAGGGCCCAGGACGCTGGCTACAAAAAGTGGCGCGAATCTATCACCCACGTTGTAGGGGGTCAAGACCACTGCGGTGCGCTTTCTCCTG
>DATCOK010000611.1:0-13289 GCA_036564765.1 Candidatus Acidiferrum sp.
CTATTTGCAGCGGCGAAAATTGCGCTCAACGTTTTTGTTCCATGAGGCTGGCGACGGTGCTCATCAAATCGTACTTGGTCAGGATTTCAAATCGCGCGTTGCCCATGTCCACGAAGACGGCGGGATTTTCGTGACTGAGGATATAGGTGATGCGCTCAACGGGCGCGCTGCCGGGAATCTGCGGCAGGGGTTTGCTCATCACTTCGCGGACCACCAGTTTGCGCAGGTCTTTTCCCTGTAATGCCAATGTTAAAATCTGATCTTCGTAGACCGTGCCGATGGGCAAATTTTCTTCAAACACCGGAATCTGCGAGATGTCCTGCTCCTGCATGGTTTTGAGCGCGTGGAAAACGGTTTGGTACGGACGGGCGATGACCAGCTCGCGCGCTTTTTGCGTGGAGTGCTTGGCGTGAACGACTTCGGCCGCGGTGATTTTTACCGCCGCTTCCACGTAGCCGCGCTCGCGCATCCACTCATCGTTGTAGACCTTGCTCAGATAGCGCATGCCAGTATCCGGCAGCAGCGCGACGATAAATGCATCCGGGCCTAAATCCTTGGCGAGTCGCAACGTCGCGGAGATACAGCCGCCGCCAGAGCCACCAGTGAAGAGGCCTTCCATTTTGACCAGGCGGCGGGCCACCACGAAGCATTCTTCGTCGTTCACCTGCATGACGTCGTCGAGCAGATTCAGATGCATGGTAGTGGGAAAAAAATCTTCGCCGATGCCTTCGACCACGTAGGTTTTGGCCTTAATGGTTTCGCCGCGCTTGAAAAAATCGTAATACAGCGAACCGACTGGATCGACGCCAATAATTTTGACGTTGGGATTCTTTTCTTTCAGGTAGCGGCCCACGCCGCTGATCGTGCCGCCGGTGCCGATGCCGCAGATGAAATGGGTGACCTGGCCCTCGCTGTCGTCCCAGATTTCCGGGCCGGTGGTCAGGTAGTGGGCTTCGGGATTCATCTGGTTGTCGTACTGGTTGGGGTAGTAAGAATTGGGAATTTCGCGAGCGAGTTTCTTGGCCACGGAGTAGTAGCTGCGCGGATCTTCCGGTTCGACCGCGGTGGGACAGACAATCACTTCTGCGCCCAGAGCCTTGAGCAGATCCACTTTTTCCTTGGACTGCTTGTCGGTGATGGTGAAGACCATTTTGTAGTTACGCACGGCGGCGACGAGGGCCAGGCCCATGCCGGTATTACCAGAAGTGCCTTCGATAATGGTGCCGCCGGGCTTGAGCAGGCCCCTTTTTTCGGCGTCATCAATCATGGTGATGGCGATGCGGTCTTTCACCGAGCCGCCGGGATTGATGTAATCGGCTTTGACGAACATTTGCGGCTGGAGGCCCTGGTTGATGCGGTTCAGGCGCACCAGCGGAGTGTGGCCGATGGCTTCCAGGATGTTGTTACACTTCATCGCGTCCTCGGTCGGCGGCCAGGGCGGAGCTCGCGCTGAGTTGTTTCATGATTTATCCAGTTTAGCACGCGGCAGTTTGCGCCCGTAAATGCGGGCCAACCGGTGTGGTCCGCCAAAAATTCGTTTCTACCGCGTTAAAAAGCAACCAAGCGGGACGCTTACGCAACGTAACTAGCGTCACTGGCGATGCGCCGATGACGATGTGGCACTCATTTAATCTTCTTAACGACCTGGGTATATGCTTATGACTTCAAGAAGTGCGGCGGTGAAGCAGGGCAGGAAACGCAGTGAAGGAGAATACAACGTGGCGCGTGAGAATATTTCAAGCGGAACGCCGTGGGAGCCGATCGTGGGCTACTCGCGCGCGGTGCGCGCCGGGAATGCCATCGCCGTTTCCGGAACCACGGCGACCGGGCCGGACGGAAATATCGTGGGGCTAGGCGACGCGTACACTCAAACGTTACAGACCATTCGAAATATTGAGGCCGCGCTGGTGCAGGCGGGTTCGAGTCTGAAGGATGTGGTGCGCACTCGCATTTTCGTGGTGGACATCGCCGAGTGGGAGAAAATCGGCCGTGCCCATGGCGAAGCCTTTAAGGAGATTCGCCCGGCAACCAGCATGGTGCAGGTCAGCAAACTCATTTCGCCGGATATGCTGGTGGAAATCGAAGCCGACGCAGTTCTGTCTTAAGAGTCGCTAGGCAGTTCCAGTGCGGCCAAAGAAAAAGCAGAGTCCTCACGTGATTGTCCGATGGTAACTGTGGGGCGCTCTGCTGCGCGTATAATGCTGCGGACGGGAGCGGTTTGGGAGAGCGCGTTGAAGAAGATAGAGATTGCGCCTTCGATTTTGTCGGCTGATTTTGCGCGGTTGGGTGCGGACGCTAAGGCGGCACTGGAGGCGGGCGGCGGGTTGCTGCATGTGGACGTGATGGACGGGCATTTTGTGCCGAATATTACGATTGGGCCGCCGGTAGTTAAGTCGCTGCGGCGGGCGCTGCCGGAAGCGATCTTTGATTGTCACCTGATGATCGAGCGGCCGGACGAAATGATTCCGGCGTTTGCGGAGGCAGGGGCCACGTGGATTTCGGTGCACCAAGAGGCGTGCGTGCACCTGGACCGCACGCTGCACCTGATCGCTTCGCATGGTTGCGAGGCGGGGGTGGTGATTAATCCGGCGACGCCGGTGGAGATGCTGGATAACGTGCTCGGGATTGTGCATCACGTGCTGGTGATGTCGGTGAATCCGGGGTTTGGCGGGCAGCAATTTATTCGCGGGGCGCTGGGGAAGATTGAGGCGCTAGCGCAGAGGCGGGCGACGCGGGGGCTTAATTTTCGCATTGAAGTGGATGGCGGCGTGGCGATGGATACCGTCGAAGATGTGGTGCGGGCTGGGGCGGAGTTGTTGGTGGCGGGGAATGCGGTTTTTGGGAGCGGGGATATCAAAGGGAACATGGAGAAACTTTTAAGCGCGGCGCGGGGTGCGGCGCTTGCGCGGGCGTAATTTATTTTCTAATTTTTAAATTTTTTCGCGGTGTCGGTTCGAAAAAGATTTCTTCGGTTTAGCTAAAACCTGCAGGTCTTTCTTCGCTGCTCCCCAAAGTCCCCCCGCGCGGCAGACAGTTTGCATCGTTAGTTGGCGGGCTTGGCCAGGATGAATTTTTCCATGGCGGTGGCGAAGCCTTCTTGTTCGTTGGAGGCGGTAACGTAGTTGGCGCTTTTTTGTACTTCGGGGCTGGCGTTGCCCATGGCGATGCTGACGCCGCTTTTGCGGAACATGAGGACGTCGTTGGGCATGTCGCCGACAGCGGCGATCTGGTCGACGGGTGTGTTCAAAAGTTCGGACATGGCCAGGACTACTTCGCCTTTGTTGGCTTTGGGGTGGGTGACGTCGAGATAGTACGGCTGAGAGCGAGCGGCGGAGGCCTGGTCGCCGCAGGCGTCCTGAGTGTCTTTTTCGCAGCGCTGCACAGCGGCGAGGTCGTCGCTGACGCCCACCACTTTTGCCACGTTTTCCAGCACGCCATCGAAATTGGGGACGACCTTTGGAGCGAATTTTACCGTCCATTGCTCGCGGGCCACGTGTGGGGCGTTCACGTCGCGGACGTACCAGTCGCGGCCGGTGTAAACCCAGACGTCCAGTTTGTGATCGAGAATAATTTTGATGACTTTTTCGACCATGGCTCGCGGGAGAAAATTCTGGCGCACGATGGTGCTGAGATCGGGCTTGACGATGACTCCGCCGTTGAAGGCGGCGACCGGTTGATCGATTTTCAGCGGATCGATGAGCATGGCCATGCCCTGGGGCGGACGGCCGCTGGTGACCGCGAATTTTATTCCTGCGGTGCGCAGGCGGAAGACAGATTGGATGGCGCGCTCGGTGAGAATTTTTTCCTGGGTGACGAGGGTGCCGTCGACATCGGCGATGACCAGGCGAATCGGGTTTGATGTGGTGGGAGCGGGCATGATCTTTATTGTTCCTGATAATTCCAGAGCAAGCCGCCGTCGACGAAGATAGTGGTGCCGGTGATGTAGCTGGATTCATCGGAGGCGAGAAAAACGGCGACGGAGGCGACATCCCCGGGCTCGCCCAAGCGTTTGAGAGGAATATTTTCGAGCAGGGCTTTTAATTTCGCGGGATCGTTGAGCAGGGCTTTATTGATGGGCGTTTCGATGGCGCCGGGGGCGATGGAATTTATAGTGATGCCCAGGGGAGCAAGCTCGATGGAGAGATCGCGGGTGATCATTTTGACGCCGCCCTTGCTGGCGCAATAGGTGGAGAAATGCGGGAAGGGCAGCTCTTCGTGAACGGAGCTGATGTTGATGATTTTGCCGTCGGCTTTGGCGTTCATCTGGTGCCTGACGAAGGCCTGGGTGATGAAGAAAAGGCCTTTGAGATTTACGTTCAAGACGAAATCGTAGTCTTTTTCGGTGACTTCCCAGAAATTGGCGCGGCGCTCGACTCCGGCGTTATTGATGAGGATATCGATCTCGCCGAGTTGCGCGGCGGTTTCTTCCACGAAGCGCTGGCCGTCGGCGAGTTTGGATACGTCGCACTGGATGGCGGCGGCTTTGGCTCCTTTATCGCGGAAACCCTGAACGATGGCTTCCGTTCCGGGTTTATCGGAGAGGTAGCAGATGGAGACGGCGGCGCCTTCCTGGACGAAACGCTGGGCGATGCCCAGGCCGATGCCTTGATTGCCTCCGGTGATGGCGACTACTTTTCCTTTGAGACGGTCGGACATTTTTTGCTCCCGGTTATTTCTTTAATCCGTAATTTACACAGAGAATCAAGAGGATCGGTTGTTCATTCACAAAATCCCACGTGCAAAACCGGCACGTGGCGCACCCGTTGCCGCGGGGACGATCGCCGCACAGCATTCAACTGCGCGATTCTTACGCTACCGTAACGTCGGGGCTCAGGTAGACATCCTGGATAGCGTTTAAGAGTTGTACACCTTCTTTCATGGGGCGCTGGAAGGCTTTGCGGCCGGAGATGAGACCAGTACCGCCGGCGCGCTTGTTGATGACGGCGGTGGTGACGGCTTCCTCAAAATCATTAGCTCCGGAAGCGCCGCCGCTGTTGATGAGGCCGGAGCGGCCCATGAAGCAGTTGGCGACCTGATAGCGGCAGAGGTCGATGGGATGATCGCTGGCGAGTTCGGTGTAGATGCGCTTATCAAATTTCCCGTAACTGGAATCGCCCATGTTCAGCGCTGCGTAGCCGCCATTATTTTCGGGCAGCTTTTGCTTGATGATGTCGGCCTGAATGGTGACGCCGAGATGATTGGCCTGACCGGTGAGGTCGGCGGAGAGGTGATAGTCCTTGTCTTTTTTGAAAGCGTTGTTGCGGAGATAACACCACAGCACGGTGGCCATGCCGAGTTCGTGAGCTTTGGCGAAGGCTTGGCTGACTTCGACAATTTGCCGGCCGCTCTGTTCGGAACCGAAGTAGATGGTGGCGCCCACGGCGACAGCGCCCATTTCGTAGGCTTCTTCCACGGTGCCGAAGAAAATCTGGTCGGCTTTGTTGGGATAGGTGAGCAGTTCGTTGTGATTGATTTTTACGATGAAAGGAATTTTGTGGGCGTATTTGCGAGCCACGGCGCCGAGGACGCCGAAGGTGGAGGCGACAGCGTTGCATTCCCCTTCCATGGCCAGCTTGACGATATTTTCAGCGTCGAAGTAGTCGGGGTTCTTGGCAAAGCTGGCGCCGGCGGAATGCTCGATGCCCTGATCGACAGGAAGGATGGAGAGATAGCCGGTGTTAGCCAGGCGGCCGCGGCCAAACATGCGCTGAAGATTGGTCATGACACGGATGCTGCGATTGGAAACGGACCAGACGCGATCGATGAAATCGGGGCCTGGTAGATGCAGGCGGTCTTTGGAAATTTTGGGCTGGTTGAAACCGAGGAGCGATTCGGCCTTGGCTCCGAGGTAAGTTTCGATCTTGCTGGTAGTGGTGCTGGTAGCCATGATGGTTCTCCTGTTTATTCTCGAATTCCGGTGGTCAGCATGCTGCCTGCGGCTTCATCCACGAGCCACAGTAATTCTCCGTTAGTCGGTTGAAGCAACTGCGACGGCAATTGTTCGGGCTCGTAAGGGCCTTCGAGCACGCCCTTGAGGGCCAGAGCTTTTTCCTTTCCGGTGACGGTGAAAAGAATCATGGCGGCATTGTTGGCGACGGGCGCGGTGATGGTGATGCGGTCGGTGAAGAGTTTGCCGACCCAGTTGCGCACTACGGTGCGACCTTCGGGGTGGAGGGCCTTGGTGCCGGGGAAGAGGGAAAGACAATGGCCTTCGTCACCCATGCCGACGAGAACGAGATCGAAGCGGGGCGGTTGTCCGGCGGGAACTTGGAAATGTGTTTGCAATTCCTGTTCGTATTCGCGGGCGGCTTTTTCGGCGTCAGGATACTCACCCTTCATCGGGTGAATCTGCTCCGGCTTAAGAGAGGCTTTGCTGATCATGGAGTCGCGCGCCATTTTAAAATTACTTTGCGGGTCGTCCGGGCCGACGTGGCGTTCGTCGCCAAAGAACAATTGCATTTTATCCCATGGAAGACTGGCCCGCAGTTGCGGATCGGTGGCCAACAACGTATACAGCAATTTGGGAGTCGAACCACCGGCAAGCGCGACGTTGAACGAGCCATTGCTGGAGACCGCGGCTTGCGCGCGGGCGACAAAAATTTCCGCGGCGCGGCGCGCGATGGCCGCGGCATCTTTCAGAATGCGCACTTCGCGTTTGGGGGCGTCAGGCATTGCTGGCGGTGACTCCGTTGGTTACGGAAGAGTGAGTGCGCTTGACGAGGCCCTCGTCGTCGGAACTGTGCCAGGCGCGGCCGTCGTTTTCGAGCAACTCGGCGGCCTCCGGCGGGCCCCAGGAGCCCGCGGGATAATTTGGAAAATTGCGCGCGGGCAAGGCGTGCCAAACGTCGAGGATGGGCTGAATGACGCTCCATCCGGCTTCGACCATGTCGGCCCGTTGGAACAAGGTAGCGTCGCCGACCATGCAGTCGCGCAGCAAACGTTCGTAGCCAGTGTTGTGCTCGGACCCAAAGTAGGAGGAGTAGTCGAAATCCATGTTGACGAGGCCGAGCTTCATGACCGAGCCGGGAACTTTTGCGCCGAAGCTGAGGGAGATGCCTTCGTCGGGCTGAATGTGGATGACCAGGCGATTGGTTTCGAGATTGCGGACGGTGGTGTTGCGAAAAAGAACGAAAGGCGTACGACGAAATTGGATGACGATTTCGGTTTCGCGCCGCGCGAGGCGCTTGCCAGTGCGGAGATAAAAGGGGACGCCGGCCCAGCGCCAATTGTCGATCTGGAGTTTTAGGGCGACGAATGTTTCGGTGTTGGAACCAGGAGCGACGTCGGGTTCGCTGCGGTAGCCCGCGACGCGCTGGCCATCGATGGTGCCCTCGCCGTATTGGCCGCGGACCATGCAGGTGAGCACTTCTTCTGGGCCGAGCGGCTGGATGGCGTGGAGCACTTCCGCCTGTTTGTTACGGACTTCGTCGGCGTCGAAGGAAATGGGCGGCTCCATGGCGGTCATGGTGAGCAACTGGAATAAATGATTGGGGACCATGTCGCGCAACGCGCCGGCGGTTTCGTAAAAGCCTCCGCGATGTTCGACGCCCACGGTTTCCGCGGCGGTAATCTGCACGTGATCGACGTAATTGCGGTTCCAGAGCGGCTCGATAATGTTGTTGGAAAAACGGAAGACCATGACGTTCTGCACGGTCTCTTTGCCGAGGTAGTGATCGATGCGGTAAATCTGATTTTCGGTCAGTACCTGTTTGAGGTCCTGGTTGAGCTGCTTGGCGGATTCGAGGTCGTGGCCGAACGGCTTTTCCACGATGATGCGGGCCCAGTGGCCGTTGTCTTCCTTGGTTAGGCCGGCGTCGCCGAGTTGCTTGACGATGGGCGAAAAAAATCGGGGAGCAACGGCTAGATAGAAAAATTTGTTGCCGAGAGTATTGTGCTGCTGGTCGGCCTGATCGATCTGCTCTTTGAGGCGCTGGTAGGCCTGCGGGTCTGCGAAGTCCGCCTTGATGTAGTAAATGCGCTCGGTGAACCAGTTCCAGAGGGTCTGATCGATGGGAATGCCGGAATATTTGGGGATTTCCTCGGTCAACATCTTGCGAAACGATTCGGTGGTGTAGTCGTTGGTGGCGAAGCCCACGATAGCGAATTGCCTGGAGAGCAAGCCATCGCCGGCGAGATTGCAGAGCGCGGGAATGAGCTTGCGCTTGGTGAGGTCGCCGGTGGCGCCAAAGATGACCATGACACAGGGAGCGCCGACGGGTTTGAGATCGGGATGATGCACATTCATGAAGGAAGTCCTGCCTTTTGGATGGCGCTGCTCCAGAGATTCAGGCGAACACTAGTGCCCGGATTTTTTTTCCACGTGACCGCCGAATTGAAAACGCATGGCGGATAGCAGTTTCCCGGCGAAGTCGTCTTCGCCCTGGGATGAGAAGCGCTGGTAGAGCGCAGCGCTCAAGACGGGCGCGGGGGTGGTGGATTCGATGGCGGCCACGATGGTCCAGCGGCCTTCACCGGAATCGGAGACGCGACCGGAGAAACCGTCGAGATTGGGCTTGTCGAGCAGGGAGATAGCGGTGAGATCGAGGAGCCAGGAAGCGACAACGCTGCCGCGGCGCCAGACTTCCGTGACGTCGGCGAGATTGAAATCGTATTGGTAATGGCTGGGGTCGCGCAGCGGGGCGGTTTCGGCGTCGGTTTCGCGATGAGTTTTACCGGCGTTGGCATGTTTCAGAATGTTTAGGCCTTCGGCGTAGGCGGCCATCAGTCCGTATTCGATGCCGTTGTGAACCATTTTCACGAAGTGGCCGGCGCCGGACGGGCCGCAATACAGATAGCCTTCTTCGGCGGTGCCGGTGGCTCTTTCTCGGCCGGGGGTGCGATCGATGGTGCCACGGCCGGGCGCGAGCGTTTTGAAGATGGGGTCGAGATGCTTCACGACGTCATTTTCGCCACCGATCATCTGGCAGTAGCCGCGTTCGAATCCCCAGACGCCGCCGCTGGTGCCGACGTCCACGTAGTGCAACCCTTTCGCGGATAGCTCCTTGGCTCGCCGGATGTCGTCGATGTAGTAGGAGTTGCCACCGTCGATGATGATGTCGCCGCTGTCGAGTTTGGCGGTCAGGTCGTGAAGCGTGGCGTCGACCGCACCGGCGGGAACCATGAGCCATATGGCGCGAGGCTTTTCGAGTTTCTTGATGAAATCATCGAGCGAACTGCTGCCGGTGGCGCCTTCGCCAGAGAGTTGTTTGACGGAGTCGGCGCTGCGGTCGTAGACCACGCATTGATGGCCGTTTTTTTGAAGGCGGCGCACCATGTTGGCGCCCATCCTGCCAAGCCCAATCATGCCAAGCTGCATCTTTGTGGCCCTCCTCGATGGATCCAGAAATTTTGGCGAAACTTTGTTAAAAAAATTTAGCTGATGGCCTGCTTCACCGCTTTGGTCAAGGTGGCCAGGCCCGCAGCTACATCCTTGCCGAGGTGAACGCGCAGCGCGCGACGGCCGCGCTCGGCAAGGACTGCGAAATCGCCGCGAGCCTGTGCGGCTTTGACAGTGCCGAACGAATATTTCTGATCCGGGACAGGAAGGTCGACGGCATCGTCGCAAGTGATCTGCAGAAAAACGCCACTGTTGGGGCCGCCCTTGTAGGCCTGGCCGGTGGAGTGCAGAAAGCGCGGGCCGAAGCCGAGCACGGTGGCGACTTTTTTCTTGTCGCGCACCGCGAGGCGAATCACCTGCAGCGCTTTTTCGTTGCCTTCGTTCATGGTGATGTAGCCGAGGACGGCGAAATAATCGCCGGGGTGCAAGCGATCGAGATGAGCCTTCAAGGTGTCGGCGAGTTTGGCGTGGCCGTTGAGGGCCGCGGTGTTTTTTTCGTCGGCATAGAGTTTGAGACCTTCGCCTTCGAAGAAGGGCGATTCGGCGGGCAGGTGGCCGGACTTTTCGTACTCACTGGTCAGCTTTTTAGTTTCGATTTTGCTGGCTTCGACGTCGGGTTGATTGAAGGCGTTGATACCGATGATGGAGCCGGCGACAGCGGTGGCGATCTCCCAGCGGAAAAATTCCTGGCCGAGATTGTAGATATTGTCGACGGTGATGCGCACGACAGGATGGCCGGCGGCCTCGAGCGCGGTAATGGCGGCGTCCTGCGCGGCGTTCGCGCCGCCTTCGAGGCGCAGATAGGCGAAGATGCGGTCGTTGCCGTAGGTGTCAGGCTTGGCGAGCGGTTCACGATCGACAGGAATAATGCCTTTCCCGACTTTTCCGGTGGACTCGGCGATGAGTTGCTCAAGCCACGCGCCGAGATCGGAAATTCCGGGCGAAGCGGTGATGGTTAATTTGTCGCGGCCGAGATTGGCGGCCACGCCGAGGATCATGCCAAGGGTGGCGCCGGGATTGGTGTCCGCGGCAGCCGCGGCGCCGCAGGCTTTGACCATTTCGGCGGTGTTGTTGAGAAATTTGGCCACGTCCATACCCATGACCGCGCCGGGCACCATGCCGAAATTCGAGAGCGCGGAGTAGCGGCCGCCGATGCTGGGCACGCCCATGAAAATTTTGCGGAATTTATCGCGCTCGGCGACTTGCTGCAATTTGGAGCCGGGATCGGTGACGGCAATGAAGTGTTTGCCGACTTCTTCGGCGCCGACTTTTTCCTTGATGCGCTCGAAGAAATATTGCTTGTAGATATTGGGTTCGAGGGTGGTGCCGGATTTGCTGCTGACGATGCAGAGGGTGCTCGACAGATCGACTTTGCTTTCGATAGCTTTGATTTGCGCGGGATCAGTGGAGTCGAGCACGTGCAGTTCGGGATAGCCGGCGATTTTGCCGAAGGTCATGCGCAAAACTTCGGGGCACAGGCTGGAGCCGCCCATGCCGAGAAGCAAAGCATGTTTGAAGCCGGCCTTTTTTATGTCGGCGGCGATCTCCTGCAGCGCGCCGATGTGCGCGAGCTGCTCTTCGGTAATGTGCAGCCAACCGAGCCAATTATTTTCGTCGGTGCCGGTCCAGAGGGCCGCGTCGCGCTGCCAGAGGCGGCGGACTTTGTCGTTATTTTTCCAGTCGTCGCGCGCCGCCGCGAAAGGGCCGGAGAAAGAGTTCGGCAGCTTGTAGGTCTGCCGATTCACGCTCACGCGCGCACGCCAGCGGACTTGCCGGTGGCCTCCAGCAACTCCTTGAAGGCGTCCGCGAAAAGCTTGATGCCGTCGACGAGCAGCTTATCGGTGATTTCTTTCATGGAGAGGCCGGCTTTTTCGAGGTCGGACATGGTCTTGGCGGCTTCGCCGACATTATCTGTAAGGCTCGGGCGGAGTTTGCCGTGGTCGCGGAAAGCATCGAAGGTAGCGGGCGGAATGGTGTCGACGGTGTCAGCGCCGATGAGTTCTTCGACGTAGAGGACGTCGCGATAGGCTTTATTTTTGGTACTGGTGCTGGCCCATAGGAGGCGTTGCGTCTGAGCGCCCCTGGCGGCGAGAGCCTGCCAGCGCGGACCGCTGAAAAGTTCCTGATATTTTTTGTAGGTGACTTTGGCGTTGGCGATGGCCACTTTGCCCTTGAGATTGTTGAGCAGCGTTTTTTGGGCGGGGTCCGAGGCGGATTTTAGTTTCTCGTCGATGAGGCTGTCGGCGAGAGTGTCGATGCGGCTGACGAAGAAGCTGGCGACGCTGGCAATGTGGGCGATGTCCTGGCCTTTGGCGACGCGGGCTTCGAGCGCGGCAATGTAGGCTTCGGCGACGGATTCGTAGGCGGACTGGGCGAAAAGCAAAGTGATGTTGATGTTGATGCCCTCTTCGAGAAGCTGGCGAATGGCCGGCAAGCATTCCTTGGTGCCCGGAACTTTGATCATGACGTTGGGGCGATTCACCATTTTCCAGAGGCGGCGGGCTTCGTCGAGGGTTTTCTGCATTTCGAGAGCGAGCGTCGGCGAAACTTCCAGGCTTACGTAACCATCGCGCTGGCGGCTTTCGTCGTAGACCGGGCGGAAAATATCGGCGGCGTCCTGGACGTCGCGGACGGCGATTTTTTCGTAAAGTTGCGTGGCGTTCAGTTTTTTGGCGTCGGCGGATTCGAGAATGTCGGAATAGTCTTTGCTGCTGGAAATGGCCTTGGCGAAGATCGACGGATTGGAGGTCATGCCGCGCAAGCCATCGTCGTGGATAAGGCGCTTCAGTTCACCGCCGGTGAGCAAATCGCGGCGGATATAGTCCATCCAGGGCGATTGCCCGAAATCGAGCAGGCCTTTCAAGGGATTCTTGGCGCTTTTGCTGACTTCGGTGTCGGTGGTTTTTACGGATGTGGTCATGGTAAATCTCCTTCTGTAACTCTTTTATTGTACGCCCGCGGCATTTTGTGTGCTTTGGTGCGGATTATCTGGCAGAACCGCTGCTGGCAGCGCATTTTGCTTCGAGCGCTTTTACTTTGTTCAAGCGGCGGACGTGGCGGTCTTCATTGGTGAATTTGGCGGCGAGAAAAGCCTTTACCAGGTCTTCCGCGAGTTTGACGCCGATGATGCGGGAGCCGAGAACGAGCACGTTCATGTCGTCATGCTCGACGCCCTGATGCGCAGAGTAAGTGTCATGGCAGACGGCGGCGCGGATGCCGGTCATTTTGTTGGCGGCGACACTGGCGCCAACGCCGCTGCCGCAAATCAGCACGCCGCGTTCAGCTTTTTTGTCGAGAATGGCGCGGCCCACGGCTTCGGCGAAGTCTGGATAGTCGGAGGGATTTTCGTTGAAGGCTCCGACGTCGAGAACTTCGTGGCCGAGAGAACGCAGCAAGTCGCCCATGGCGACTTTCAACTGGAAACCCGCGTGATCAGAACCGATGACGATTTTCATCGACGCTCACTTTCTCAAAACTTCCTGGACGGCTTCGACGACTTTGTCGGGCTGGAAACCGAATTTCTTTTGCAGTTCCTTGAGCGGAGCGGAGGCGCCGAAGGTGTGCATGCCGATGATTTTTCCCTTGGACCCGACGTAGCGATCCCAGCCGAGGATGGAGGCTTGCTCGACGGAGACGCGCGCAGTAACGTCCGGCGGCAAAACGCTGTCGCGATATTCACGCGATTGATGCTCGAAAATATCCCAGGAGGGCATGCTGACGACGCGAACTTTTACGCCCTGGCTGGTGAGGGTTTCGTGGGCGGCGAGGCAAAGGGAAACTTCGCTTCCGGTGCCCATGAGAATGGCGTCGGGCTTGCCTCCTTGGGCTTCGGCGAGGATGTACGCGCCTTTGGCAACGCCGGAGGCCGCGGCGTACTTGGTGCGATCGATAGTGGGCAGGGCCTGCCGCGTGAGCACGAGCACGGCGGGTTCCTTGCGGAGTTGCATAATGA